>NZ_JABWQV010000100.1 GCF_014268615.1 Pseudomonas tehranensis
TTGCGGTGTAGGTGATCTGGCCGCCTTCGGTCACCGTGTTGCCTGCCGTCAGCGTGACGGTGGTGGTGTCAACGGTGTCGGTGATCTGGGTGACTGCCGGTGTGGTGGGCAAGGTCACGGCAATGCCGGTGCCGCCGGTAGTGCCGGTGACGGTGACGCTGATCTGGCTAGCGTCGTTATAGACGGTGTCGTTCGGCGCCAGGGGAACGTTGACGCTACCGGTCAGTTGCCCGGCGGGAATCACGATCACTGCGCCGTTGGACAAGGTCACGGTCAGGTTGGTCTGAGGCGCCTGGGTGACGGTCGCGGTGTAGACCAGCACGCCGCCGGCCTCGGTCAGGGTCGGGGTGGCGCTCAGGGTCAAAGTCGAGTCAAGCAATGCGTTGGCAGTGGTATTGGCGTCGGTGTCGCCGCCGGTGATGTCGTCGTCAGCGGCCGCGGCTGCGCTCAAACCCTCAGTCGGGAACCCGATGGTCGGGTCGACGCTGCCAGCGGTGGCATCCAGCATCACAACGCTGTGGCCGCCCCCGGCGGCCCCGCCCGTACCTGCTGCAGTGGCGCCAGCGGCGGTGGCTTCAAGGGCGGTCGTCGGGTCGACCCCGGCGGCAATGGCCTGCTGCAGTTCTTCTACCGACGGCGCAGCCTGGGCAGTGGCCTGGGCGAGATCGGTGGAGGAGTCCGGGGCACTGGCGCTCCACTGGGTGTCGCGACCCAGGTCCAGCGTGCGCCCATCGGCCAGCTCCAATGTAACGGCGCCAGCAGCGCCGGTGTCCAATTGATCGCCTGTGGACAGGCGGTCACCTTCAATGAGCACACGCCGGATGCCTTCGGGGGATACGACGAAAACCTGACCAACAATGCTTTTGACGACGGCAATAACACTGCTCATTGAAGACTCTCCGGGTGCCACGTTCAGTAGACTTCCATGTACCGGACAGCCTGGGGCTGCGCCGGTCTGGACGCTCTTGCTTCGCTAATTAAGGTTGTTTTGACGCTTTGTCATGTCAATATTTTGGCTTATTTTTTTGGTTTATTTGTTTATGCCAAACTATTGACCTTCTGCTGGCCATCCTAAACAATCGCTTCAGTAATGTCACATTGATATTTAAGCGGCGACCTGTTCTTTCGGTGCATGATTCACTGCCTGTTTCGAACTTTCCGACATACGGTCATCCCGGTTGCCATCATCCGATGCAGCGCCACCTTTCGCTGTGATTCAAGACAAGAGTTTCGGGAATAATCCAACCATGCGTTTGCACCTGTTCAAGGCTTTACCTTTCGCCCTCGCCGCCAGTTTCGTACAAGCACAAACCTTGCCGCAGGCTATGCAACAGGCGCTGGATGTCCATCCTGAGATTCAGGCTGGTGTGAACAGCCGACTGGCGGCGGACTACCAACTCAAGGCCGCTAAAGGCGGCTACCTGCCTAGAGTGGACCTTGCAGCGGGGTACGGTCGCGAAGGTACTGACAGTGTGACGACCCGTTCGGGCAGCAATAACCATTGGGAAACCTTGAACCGTAGCGAGTCCAGCCTGCGCCTGACGCAAATGGTTTTTGACGGTTTTGCGACGTCCAGCGAAGTGGGGCGTCAACAAGCCACCGTCAATGCCCGTGCCTACTCGTTGCTGGATGCGTCCGAGCGCACCGGGTTGACCGTGGCTCAGGTTTATCTCGATGTGCTGACCCGACGCGAGTTCGTGCGTTTGGCCGAGGAAAACCTCAAGAGTCACGAGCGCATCTTCGATCAAATCAAGCTGCGCACCGACCGTGGCGTGGGCAGCGGCGCCGATCTGGATCAGGCTGAGGCGCGCATGGCCCAGGCCCGTAACAACCTGATCACCGAGCAGACCAACCTGGCCGATGCAGAGACCAACTACCTCAGCGCCGTGGGTCAGATGCCCGATCAACTGGAACGCCCCGCCGATTTTCTGGCGCTGTTGCCGGCCAACATGAACGAGGCCCGTGCCCAGATGCTGGAAAACAGCCCGGTGTTGCGTTCGGCCGAAGCAGACATCGCGGCTGCCGAGCAACAGTACGAAGCCGCCAAGTCGAGCTTCTACCCACGCTTCGACGCCGAGTTGGGCCGTACCGCCGACAACGATCTGGATGGTCAGAACGGTCACAACAACGAATGGCAAGCTATGCTGCGCATGCGTTTCAACCTGTACGCCGGTGGTAGCAACAAGGCGGATCTGGAATCCAAGTCGTATTTGTCGAACCAGGCCTTGGACATCCGCAACAATGCCCTGCGTCAACTGACTGAAGAGTTGGGCTTGGCCTGGAATGCCCTCAACAACGCCAATGCCCAAGTGCCGATTGCCCAGCAGTACGTCGACCACAGCGCCAACGTACGCACCGCCTACCAGCGGCAGTTCGGCCTCGGCGAGCGGACCCTGCTCGACTTGCTCGACAGCGAAAACGAGCTGTTCAGCGCCTCCCGCCGCCTGGCGGAGATCAAGAACGTGCAGTTGTTCAGCCAATATCGGATCAAGGCAACCATGGGGCAGTTGCTCAAAAGTCAGGGGGTTGTCGCGCCGTTGGCATCCGTTGTGCAGAATGACGTCAAGCCCAGGGTCCAGTTGCCTGGGATGAATTGAGTCATCCATCCCGTTTCGATCAGCAAAGAGTGCCCAGCGTGGAATCAGAAGTCAGTCGAGTCGAACTCATCCATGATCCGCGCACGCTGCATGACGACCCGTTGCTGGACGGCTTGCTGGCGCTTTGCATGCTCCATCAGAAGCCGGCCAGCGCGGCGATGCTCACCACCGGCCTGCCGTTGCCCAAGCAACGATTGAGCGTCGAATTATTGTCGCGAGCGGCGGCGCGTGCCGGTCTGCAAGGCCGGGTGCTGCAACGCCGGCTCGAGCAGATACCGACCATCGCCATGCCGGCCCTGCTGTTGCTCAAGGAGGGTCGCAGCGCGGTGTTGCTCGGCTGGGTCGGCGATGACCAGGCGCGTTTGCTGCTCAGCGAAAGCGACGGCGGTGAAGTGACGGTCAGCCGTGAACTGCTGGCCGACGACTACAGCGGCAAAGTGTTCTTCGCTCAACCGCAACACAAATTCGACGTGAACCACGGCACGCTCATTCCTCGGGCGCGCTCGTGGTTCCGCGACACTCTCAAGCGGTCGCGCTGGCTGTACGCCGACGCCATCGCCGCCAGCTTGCTGATCAACATTATCGCCATGGCGGCGCCGCTGTTCGTGATGAACGTTTACGATCGCGTGGTGCCGAACCAAGCCGAGTCCACCCTGTGGGTGCTGGCGATCGGTATTACCGGCGCCTATGTGTTCGACCTGATCCTCAAGATGCTTCGCAGCCTGTGCCTGGACCTGGCCGGCAAGAAAACCGACCTGATCATTTCGGCGACGCTGTTCGAGCGCATCGTTGGCATGGCCATGAAGTATCGCCCGGCACGGGTGGGTAGCTTTGCCCAGAACATCCATGAATTCCAAAGCCTGCGGGACTTTCTCGCCTCGCTGACCCTTACCAGCCTGATCGATCTGCCGTTCACCTTGCTGATCTTCATGGTCATCGCGATCCTCGGCGGGCATCTGGTGTGGATTCCGGTGCTGGCCTTTCCGATTGCCCTGCTGATCGGCTACGCCTTACAAAAGCCCCTGGTGGCGACCATGGAGCGAACCATGGCTCTGGGCGCCGAGCGTCAATCGAGCCTGATCGAAACCCTGGCCGGTCTGGATGCGGTGAAGGTCAACAACGCCGAGAGTGAGCGCCAGTATCAGTGGGAACAAACCATTGGCACGCTCAGCCGCCTCGAGCTGCGGGTGAAGATGCTGTCCGGCCTGGCGATGAACATCACCTTGCTGATCCAGCAGTTGGCCGGGGTGATCATGATTGTCTTCGGCGTCTATCAGATCATCGACGGCAACCTGAGCATGGGTGGATTGATCGCCTGCTACATGCTCAGTGGCCGCGCCCTCAGCCCATTGGCGTCGCTGTCGGGTCTGTTGACTCGCTATCAGCAGGCGCGGGTGACCATGGTGTCGGTCGATCAGATGATGGAGCTGCCCCAGGAGCGCAATTTCGAAGAGCGTCCGTTGAGCCGTAAGGTCTTGCAGGGTGCCATTGAATGCCGTCAGTTGAATTTCACCTACCCGAACCAGCAGAACGCTGCGCTGAAGAACATCAACCTGGTGATCAAACCGGGGGAAAAGATCGGCATCATTGGCCGTAGCGGCTCGGGTAAGAGCTCCCTGGCCAAGTTGCTGGTGGGCCTGTATCAGCCGGACGACGGTGCACTGCTGGTCGATGGTGTGGACATTCGCCAGATCGACGTCAGCGAGTTGCGCTACAACATCGGATATGTGCCACAGGATATCCAGCTACTGGCCGGCACCCTGCGGGACAACCTGACCTCCGGCGCCCGTTACGTCGAGGACGAACTGGTGCTCCAGGCCGCCGAACTGGCCGGTGTGCATGAGTTCGCGCGGCTGCATCCGCAAGGCTATGAACTGCAAGTGGGCGAGCGCGGGCAGAACCTGTCCGGCGGGCAGCGACAGAACGTCGCCCTGGCCCGTGCGCTGCTGCTCAACCCGCCGATCCTGCTATTGGATGAACCCACCAGCGCCATGGACAACACCGGCGAGGAGCGCTTGAAACAGCGCCTGGCCGCTGTGGTGGAAAACAAGACGGTGCTGCTGGTGACGCACCGGGCATCCTTGTTGTCGCTGGTGGACCGCCTGTTGGTGATCGACCGCGGGCAGATCCTCGCCGACGGCCCGAAAGCCGCGGTGATGGAAGCGTTGAAGAAGGGGCAGATCAGTGTTGCTTAAGTCGGGTTTGAAAAGTGCCGTGGGCCGTTATTTCAAGGGCTCGGACTCGCTGCATGGCCAGCCTCTGCCTGAGGTCAACAAAGCCCTGATCGAAGACGCCCCGCGGGTGGTGCGGCTGACGATCTGGGGGATCATCGGCTTCTTTGTCTTCCTGTTGCTGTGGGCCAACTTCGCGCAGGTCGACGAAGTGACCAAGGGCGACGGCAAGGCGATTCCGTCGTCCAAGATCCAGAAGATCCAGAACCTGGAAGGCGGGATCGTTGCCGAGCTGTTTGTCAGCGAAGGGCAGATCGTCGAGGCCGGCGCGCCGTTGATTCGCCTGGATGACACGCGGTTTGTCTCCAATGTGGGGGAAACCGAAGCTGATCGCTTGTCCATGTTATTGCGGGTCGAACGTTTGAGTGCCGAGGTCGATGATCGGCCGCTGAACTTCCCCGACGATGTGCTCAAGGCCGTACCGCGTCAGGCTGCCAGCGAGGAGTCGCTGTACATCAGCCGCCGCCAACAGCTGCACGATGAAATCGGCGGGCTGCAGGAGCAGTTGATTCAGCGTCAGCAGGAACTGCGCGAGTTTGTTTCCAAGCAGTCGCAATATCGCTCGGCCCTTTCACTGCAGCGCCAGGAGATCAACATGTCCGAGCCGCTGGTCGCTCAAGGCGCGGTGTCGCCGGTGGAAGTGCTGCGGCTCAAGCGGGCTGAAGTCGAAACCCGTGGACAACTGGACGCCACGACTCTGGCGATTCCCCGCGCTGAATCGGCGATCAAGGAAGTGCAGCGCAAGATCGATGAGACGCGCGGCAAGTTCCGCAGCGAAGCCCTGACCCAACTCAATGAGGCGCGTACCGACCTGAACAAGGCTCAGGCCACCGGCAAGGCTTTGGAGGATCGGGTAAGCCGTACACTGGTCACCTCGCCGGTGCGGGGTATCGTCAACAAGTTGCTGGTGAACACCATCGGTGGGGTCATCCAGCCCGGCAGCGACCTGGTGGAAATCGTACCTCTGGACGACACGCTTCTGGTGGAAGCGAAAATCCGTCCCCAGGACATCGCCTTCCTGCACCCCGGTCAGGACGCCACGGTGAAATTCACCGCGTACGACTACACCATCTACGGTGGATTGAAAGCCAAGCTGGAACAGATCGGTGCCGACACCATCACCGATGAAGACAAGAAAACCACCTATTACATCATCAAGCTACGCACCGAACGCAGTCACCTGGGCACCGCTGAAAAGCCCCTGTTGATCATTCCGGGCATGGTGGCCTCGGTGGACATCATCACCGGCAAGAAAACCGTGCTCAGCTACCTGCTCAAGCCCATCATCAAGGCCCGGGCCGAGGCGTTGCACGAGCGGTAATTGAACCAGTCCTGTCACGAGCTTGCTTGCGGTGGCCGGCTTTCTTCAAGGTGGTGTCCATATCACCAGTAATCCGGCTTGATGGCAGGGGCCTTGTGAGTGGGCACTCGGTCAGGGAACTGGTGGGACTGGAGTTCGTCGCAGGTGACAACGCGACGGGTCCAGTGAGCGTATTGCTTTAAAGAGCCCGGAGATGGACGATTTAGCTCGGCACGGTGGGGAAGGACGACGCCGATGGTTATTTCGGGAAAATCCTCCCGGACGGCCCTTAAGGCAGGAGTCATGTCGGTGTCGCTGGATACAAGTACTATCTGTTCCAAGCACTCATTGTCGTTCAGCTTCGTTTGCCTGGCAGCGGTTCGGTACATGCTGATTGCTATATGAACATCCGTTTCTTTTTCCTCCAGCTTCCAGATGTCGACTTTGTCCTTGCGAGAGGCTTTCGTCTTCCTATCAATGAAGCGAGGGGCTTTGGCAGGTTCAAGTTGATGATGACCGTAATGGACGCGGATATTGGTCGTTTTCAGCGCGCGGATGTAGGTGTCCTGCGCTTCCTTTGATACTCGACCTCGGGTAGCCAGCAGAGGTTTGACCGATGAAGTGAAGTAATCAACTGAAGCAAGTGTGCTGCGTGGATTTTCTATGTGTGCGATATGTGCCAACAGGCTTCGCAAATCCAGCCATTTGTAAGGCGTATCCGCCAATAGTCCGTAAAAGACATTGTAGCCATCAACAAAAAATGCAGTCCGCACGAATTTATTCCCCAGAAACGAAAAAACCGGCCTAAGCCGGTTTTTTCACCCCAACAGCCAGAGAACTGAATCTCTGCGTACGGGGTTGAGTAGGGTCATCCTAAGTTGAGCGTGTCATGACGTCAACCGGTGCCTGGATCACCCTCATTACCGGCGAATCAGTTTCGAAGGTACGCATGGGAGAAGGGCAAGCCCTTTTTCATTTTATCTGTTGGCGTTTGTTGCGGAATAGAAGCGTCCTTTTGATATCGAAAAAGATCCATCACTCAAAACCGGTTGGAAGGAATGTAAAAATCCCATTTCTCTGTAGGATTTGATACCCGTTCAAATCTGCAAAGAACCCGGCTGGTTTTTGACTCCATTCTGGTCTTTTTGAAACAACATATTTCTACCCATCACGGCTACTCCCTTGACGCCCCCCACCGCTGTCGTAGACTCCGCCCATCCGTCAGGGAGTAGCGGTTATGCGGCGTTCAGCTAGTTGGGTTTGGGGGTTGGTCTTTGTAACGTGCTGGGTGCAGGCGCAAACGCCTGCTTCCGATGATCCGCTGCTCGAGAGCGGCATCAGGGCCAGTGCGCCGAGCGGCAATGAGGCGCGCGGGGTGCTTCGGGCACGGGATCAGGCGGTGCTTGCCAGTGAGTTGGCCGGGCGAATTGTCGAGTTGCCGTTCAGTGAAGGGGAGTCTTTCAAGCAGGGCGATACCCTGGCGCGTTTCGATTGTTCAGCGTACCAGGCTCAGCTCAATGCAGCTCGGGCTGCGAGCCGTGGTGCCAGTGAAGAACTGGCCCATAACAAGCAATTGGCAGCGTTGAAATCGGTCGGGCGTTTCGAAGTGGCGCGCGCCGAGGCCAGGCTTAGCGAGGCGCAGGCGCAGTCCCAGGTTTATCAGGTCCAGGTCAAGCGCTGCAGCGTGATCGCGCCGTTCGATGGGCAGGTGGTGGCGCGCGAGGTCCAGCGCTATGAAAGCGTGGCCGCCGGCGCGCCGTTGCTGGACGTGGTCGACAACCGCACTCTTGAAATCCATCTGCTGGTGCCTTCGCGCTGGATGGGCAGGCTCAAGCCGGGCCAGTCCTTTACCTTTGTCCCCGATGAAACTGGCCAGCCGCTGCAAGCGACGGTCAAACGCCTTGGCGCGCGCATCGACGAGGGCAGCCAGACTTTGCTGCTGGTGGCGACGCTGCCCGACGCCAAGGGTCTGTTGTCCGGTATGAGCGGTACAGCGCGTTTCGCGGAGTTCAAGTGAACGCGCCGATCACGGGCAGCGCCGAACAGGTATTTGCCCGATTCCTTGACCTGGAGCGCCAGACGCGGGCCGCGCGTACCCCAGCGCAGCTGAGCTATAGCCTGGTCAACGATGGTCAGGCCCTCTTTGGGTTTCGCCATGCCGCGCTGTTGATCGCTGGCAAGGTCCAGGCGGTGACAGGTGTCAGTGCGGTGGAGCCGAACGCACCGTTTGTGGCGTTTGTCGAGCAGGCCGTGGCGCAGTTGTTCAAACAGGGCGTACTGAGTCAGGCTCGGGTGATTGCCGCTGATGGGGTGAGCGACGCCATTCAGGCGGACTGGCGAAGCCTGTCGGCGGGGCAGGTGTTCTGGCTGCCGTTGATCGATCATCAGGGGCAGGTATTCGGCGGTTTGTGGCTGGCCCGTGACCTGCCATGGCCCCCCTCTGAACAAGTGCTGCTGTCGCAACTGGGCGACACCTACAGTCATGCCTGGCTGGCGCTGCAACCGCGCAAGCCGTGGCGCTTGCGTTGGACCCGCAAGCGTCAGGTCGCCTTGGTGGCGGTGCTGCTGCTGGGCTTGCTGGTTCCTGTCCGTCAGTCGGTATTGGCTCCGGCCGAAGTCGTGCCGCTGGGCGGGCAGGTAGTGGCGGCACCGCTGGACGGCGTGATCGCCGAGTTCCTGGTCAAACCCAACCAGAGCGTCAAAAGTGGTGACTTGTTGTTGCGCTTCGAAAGCACCAGTCTCAAGGCCCAGGCCGATGTGGCCGAGCGCGTGTTGGGCGTGGCTGAGGCGGAGCTCAAGGCCAACTCTCAGCGCTCGTTTGCCGATGCCGAGTCGAGTTCGAAGATCGATCTGTTGGCTGCTCGCGTCGAGCAGAAACGCGCCGAACGCGACTACGCAATCGAATTGCTCAAACGCAGCGAAGTACGCGCCGAACGGGATGGTATTGCGGTATTTGCCGATGCAGAACGTTGGCTCGGCAAGCCGGTGCAGACGGGTGAGCGGTTGATGGAAATCGCTGATCCGAATCAGGCCGAATTGCGTATTGAGCTGGCAGTGGGCGACGCGATTGACCTGGCCCCTGGTGCCCAGGTGGCGTTGTTCCTCGACAGTGATCCGTTGCAGCGACACCTGGCCAGGCTCGAACGTTCGGCCTACGAGGCGCAACCCACTGCTGCCGGGCAATTGGCGTATCGCCTGGACGCGCGTTTCGATGACGCGGCGCCGCGCATCGGCCTGCGGGGCACGGCAAAAATTTTCGGCGATCGCGCCCCGCTGGCGCTGTACCTGTTGCGGCGACCCCTGGCCGGCTTGCGCCAGAGCGTGGGTCTGTAGCATGGAACTGCCGAGCCTGCGGCCAGACCTGCAATTGTCCCCGGCGGCCCCGGACCCGGACGGCTCCCCTCAATGGACCCTGGCCGATCCGGTACGCGGGCGCTATTTCAAGCTGGGTGCGGCGGCGATGCGCATGCTGCGGCACTGGTCCCTCGGTGACCCGGAGCAGGTGTTGCAGGCCGCGAACCGTGAGCCGGGCCTACCGCTCAATGGTGAGTCGCTGGAGCAATTGCTGGGCTTTTTGCGAGGTCACGATCTGATCAGCGCCATGGACCCGCAACAGCGCGACAGCTATCAGTTCAAAACGGCCGCCCAGCGTCAGAGCCTGTGGCAGATCCTGCTGCACCAGTATCTGTTTTTTCGCATTCCGTTGTGGCGCCCGGATGCTTTTCTCAACCGCGCCTGGCCTTTTCTCGCCCGGTTCGGGCCCGCCATCCTGCGTTATGGCATGCCGCTGACCCTGGGCGTGGGTATTTTTCTGGTATCGCGGGACTGGCAGCGCTTCGTGGCGACTTTTCCGCACCTGTTCAGCCTGGGTGGCGCGCTGGCGTTCGGGGTGGCGTTGTTCTTCGCCAAGTTATGCCACGAGTTCGGTCATGCTTTCATGGCCAAGCGCGCCGGTTGCCGTGTGCAGAGCATGGGCGTGGCATTCATGGTGCTGTTGCCGATGTTCTATACCGACGTCAGCGACGCCTGGCGGATCAATGATCGTCGTGCCCGGCTGCTGATCGGCGCCGGTGGAGTGTTGGCCGAATTGTTGCTGGCGTGCATCGCCTTGCTGGCCTGGTCGCTGTTGCCCGACGGACCAGCCCGTACTGCCGCGTTCATGTTGGCCAGCGCCACCTGGATCACCACGTTGATCATCAACCTGAATCCCTTCATGCGCTTCGACGGTTATTTTCTGCTCAGTGATTTCTGGGCCGTGGATAACCTTCAGGGGCGAGCGTTTGCGTTGTGCCGCTGGCGCTTGCGTGAAGCCTTGTTCGGCTATGGCGCGGCGGCTCCGGAACCCTGGACGCCGAAAATGCGTCGGCGCCTGCTGGTATGGGGATACGGCGCCTGGTTATGGCGCGCGGCGTTGTTTCTCGGTATTGCCCTGGCGGTCTATCACTTGTTCTTCAAGGTGTTGGGCATTTTCCTGATGTTGGTGGAATTGGTGTGGTTCATTTTTATGCCCATCGTGAACGAATGGCGGCAGTGGTGGAGCCGGCGCGAGCAGGCTCATGGTCCGCGAGTGCTGCTCAGTGGCCTGGTGTTACTGGCGTTGGCGTTGGTGCTGCTGTTGCCCTGGCGCAGCGCCGTTGAGGTGCCGGTCATGCTTGAGGCCGGTCGTGCCAGCGCCTTGCATGCGCCGGTGGCGGCGCGGATCAAACAGGTGAATGTGCATGACGGCCAGACCGTGGCCCAGGGCGATGTGTTGATCGAGCTGGAGTCGCCGGACATGACCTCGCGCCTGGCGATTGTGCGTCGGGAAATAGAGATCCAGCAGCTGCAGATGCGTCGCCAGGCTGGGCGCAGCGAAACCGCCGCCGATGCCGGGATCGTCGAACAACAACTGGCCGAAGCGGTGGCTGAATACCGGGGCCTGGCCGCCCAGCGCGAGCGCCTGCTGTTACGCGCGCCCCATGCCGGACAGGTGCGCGATCTATTGCCGCAGTTGTCGGTGGGGCGCTGGTTGTCACCCACCCAGCCGCTGGCGCGGGTGGTACAGGCTGACTCCCGGTTACGCGGCTACCTGACCGAAGCCGAGCTTTGGCGGGTCGAGCCCGGGGCCACGGGGCGGTTCATCGCGGACGATCCAATGCACGCCTCGATTGCCGTGCAATTGAACGAGATCGATACCAATGGCGTGGCCTGGGTCGAGCAACAGGCGTTGACGTCCGATCATCACGGGCCGATTGCGGTGCGCCGTGACTCGCAACAACGCGCGGAGCCGGTGCAGGCGCAATATGGCGTGCGTTTGAGTGCAATGGATGACACACCTGCTCCGGCTCAACCGCTGCGTGGCGTAGTGGTGTTGCAGGGGCACGGTGAATCGGTGCTGGGAGCGACCTGGCGTCGGCTGGCGGCGTTGGGTGTACGGGAAAGCGGGTTCTAAGGAGCAGGCATGGAGTCAGTCGCGGCAGAGGGTCTGGTAGTGAGGCCATCGCGGGTCAATGATGGCCCGTTTTTGCAGAGCCTTTATCAGACCGCGCGAGCGGACCTGCAATGGATCGATGGCGAGCCGGAGCAGGTGCAGCAGGTGGTCGCGCAGCAGTTCCAGGTGCAGGAGCAAGGCATGGGAGCGCACTTTCCTAATGCCATGCATTACGTCGTGGAAAAGCTCGGCACCGCTATCGGTGCGTTGAGCGCTGATTTTGGCCCCAATGAGATTCGCGTGCTGTACCTGGCCTTCATCCCCCAGGCGCGCGGACAGGGGTACGGTCGGGCGGTGCTGCAAGGGGTGCAAAAAGCCGCGCAACAAATCCGCTGTCCGGTGGCGACCGTCGTCTGGGCCAGCAACCCCCACGCCCGCCAGCACTACCTGGCGCTGGGGTTCGAAGTGCAAGAGCGCAACCCGGCCGCAGAACGGTTGGTTTGGTATCCGAAAGGAAGCTGAGCAATTCTTGCAGGTGCTATGAACCCTTGTGGGAGCGGGCTTGCTCGCGAAGGCGGCTGACCAGTAACAAATCAGCCAACTGACACACCGCCTTCGCGAGCAAGACCGCTCCCACAATAGACCTCTGCGAACACAGGTTGGTACGCGCTTCTCTGCCGCTAGTTGAACGCGATATAGAAATACCCCACCGCCGAATCGCGTCCCATGGGCGGGACTCGCGACACAAACACCCCTTCGAGTCTTCCCAGTTCTGGCACCTCCAGCCCACAGAGCCCGTCCACGAAGTCCGTGCGATGCAGGCTGTTGAATTCCACGCTGAACGGCATGCGCTCGGCGCTCGGCATCTTCGCCCGAGGTGCTTGCTCGAGGGTTTCGAACCTTACGGGCAGGGTACTTCCGTCGGGTAGGGTCAAGCTGCTGGTCTGGCCCAGCAGCGCTTGGAAATGGTGGCTATGAACCTGTAGCAGCATATCGACACTCCAGCAGGCCGGAGGGCCGCAGCCCTCCGGCCTGCCATCAGTTACGGGACGGGAAGATGCCTTGCAGGGCAATGCTGAAGTTGATTGCCAGGAACGGGTTCATGATCTCCATTGGCTGCCCGTTGCCTGCGGGGGAAACCGTGCCGCTGACGGTAGTGGTCACCCCCTGCAGCGACACGGGTGAGGCGCCAATCTGGTCTGAATAAATAGCGGCCGAGCCCGGCCCGGTACCCGAGGTGCCGATGAACGAGTTGGTTGCCGTTGGCGTATTCACCGGATTGCTGGCCGGGTTCGCCAGTTGTAGGGTGGTCGCAGCCGTGATGCCCGTGAGGGCATGGGTGTGCGCGGGCAGGTTGGCCTGCGTCGCGGTGACGCTTTCAGTGCCGGAAACCGTGCCGATGTCCCGCGGGCTCAGGCCTATGCCGGTGCCCATACCCATGGGCAAGCGACCTTGCAGGTTGGGCAGCATAAAGGTGGTCTGGCCGTTGCCTCCGTAGGTCACGCCGATCAGGGCAAACAAGGTCTGATATTGAGAAAGGGCCAGTGTTTGCCCGTTGCACAGTGCCCAATCTCTGGGCGCGAAGTCAAAGGCGAACGACTGGATAGTGCCGATGAATACTTCCATAGAATCCTCATCCATCAGGTTATTGGTATGGCGGCTGGTCACGCATGGCTGAGCGTAGACGCGGTTGTTTCATCCTGCCGGGAGAAAAGCACGGAAAAATCCTGCCGTTTGGCTTAATCGATTCAGGTCAAGAAAGCGTTCATACCGTCCATCTTTTTTACAGCTATCGAGGGGATTGATGGCAAAGTAGTACTAGGCGGCAATTATTTCATCGGCTACGCTTCGCGATACAAAGGGACTACAAACAAGGTGAAGGGATTGTCGCAGTTTCACTTTATTTCCGGTTTGCCGCGCTCGGGCTCGACCCTGCTCTCTGCCATTTTGCTGCAAAACCCGCGCTTTCATGCTGGCATGACCAGTCCCGTCGGATCGCTGTTCAGCAGTGTCCTGCAGCAATGCAGCGCCGGCAGCGAGTTTGGTTCGGTGATTGACACCGACCTGCGCCGCCGCCTGTTGCGCGGGCTGTTCGACTCCTACTACGCCGACAAGGCCGACAAACCCGTCATCTTCGATACAAATCGCCAGTGGTGCGCCCGGTTGCCTGCGCTGCAGGACCTGTTCCCCCAAGCCAAGATCATCGCCTGCGTGCGCAACGTCGCCTGGGTACTGGACAGCCTTGAGCGGCTTTACCGGGCCAATCCGTTCGAGAACACCAAGCTGTTCAATGACGATGATGAGCGCAACACCGTCTACAGCCGCTGCGAAACCCTGGCCCAGCGCAACCGCCTGGTGGGATTTGCCTGGACGGCGCTCAAAGAGGCGTATTACGGCGAAAACGCCGAGTCCATGTTGATCGTCGACTACGACCTGTTGAGCCAGGCCCCGGAGCGGGTGATGCGGCTGGTGTACGAGTTCATCGGTGAGCCGTGGTTCGAGCACGATTTCAATCACTTGACCTACGACGCACCGGCCTTCGACCAGGCGCTGGGCGTTGCCGGCCTGCACAAAGTCAAGCCCAAGGTCGCGCTGCAAACCCGGCGTACCCTGCTGCCGCCGGATCTGTTTGAGAAGTATGCCGAGTTGTCGTTCTGGCGCGATGGGTCCGCAAGCGCCGCCAATGTCATTCGTATGAAAACCGACGCCGCGGTCAGCTGACTCGCGGTTTTTTTCATTTGCGTGTTTAAAAAGTTCGAATCCAGGTGAACGTCATGTGGTGGAGCAAAGGCAAATCGCGGGTAACCGAGGGCGCACAAGCCCTGGCATCGCCAATGATCATGTCCCTGGAGCCGCGAATGCTGTTCGACGGCGCGGTGGCGGCTACCGTGGCCGATGCCGCACAGGCGGACGCCCAACCCACCGCAGACGCGGCCAAGACGCCTGCCGCTGACCAGGCTTCAGACAGCCATGCGCCTCAGGGCCAGGCCGATGCCACCCAGGCCGCTGTGCCGGGCAAGACCGTGGTGTTTGTTGATTCTCGGGTCAAGGACTCGGCAGGCCTGCTTGAAGGCGTTGCGCCCGGTACCCAGGTGGTGCAATTGGATGCCACCAAGGACGGCCTGCAACAGATCGCCGATTACCTGGACACCCACCAGGGCATCAGTTCGGTGCAGATCATCGCCCACGGTAATGCCGGTGACTTGTGGCTGGGCAGCGCCTACCTGTCGGCAGATAACGTCCAGGCCCGTGGCGAAGTGCTGGCGCAGATCGGCCAGGACATGAACGCTGGTGGCGATATCCTGATTTACGGCTGCTACACAGCCGAGGGCGACAGCGGCCTGAAGCTGGTCAATTCACTGGCGCAGTTGACCGGCCGCGACGTGGCGGCCTCCACCGACCGCACGGGGCTTGGCGGCGACTGGGACCTGGAAATCGCCACTGGCACCATCGAAAGCGCCAACGTGCTGTCGGCCACTGCCATGAGTGAATACCAGTGGGGCCTGGCCACCTGGACCGCCACCAACAATTTCAATTCCGGCATCGGTTCTCTGCGCGCAGCTTTGGATTCTGCGCAGAACGGCGACATCGTCACCTTCAATGCCAACATGACCGTCGCGCTGACCCAGGTGCTGGTGGTCGACAAGAACGTCACCATCGATGGCGATCTCAACAATGACAACGTGGCCGACGTCACCCTCGACGGGCAGTACCGCACACAGATCATCAACGTGACGGCTGGCACCACGGCCACCCTTGATGGCCTGGTGATCACCCGGGGTATGACGGCGGGCAACGGCGGTAATGGCGGCGACGATGCGCTGGTGTCCAAGGGTGGCGGCATTTACAACGCCGGCACCCTGACCCTGAGGAACGTCACGGTCACCGCCAACGCCGCTTCGGGTGGTGGGGGCGGCGGCGGTGTGACACCGCAATACTCCGGTGGCGCCGGCGGTGGTGGCGGTGCGATAGGCGCCAGTCCAGGCAGTATCGGTGGTAGGGGCGGCGACACCCTCGGGTATATGGGGTCTTCCGGATCGGTTGGCCAGGGCGGTACCGGCGGCAGTAACAACGGCAGCCAGGGCGGTAGTGGCGGTTCCTCTATCGGTGGCGGCGGCGGTGCGGCTTATCCTGGCTATAGCACTGGTTCTTCCGGTGGCACGGCCAGCAGCGCTGGATTGTCCATTGGCGGTGGCGGCGGTGGTAACGGCTATAACGACATCGGCGGTGCCGGTGGCGGAGCGGTCGGTGGTATCTACAACGACACGGGCGCGACCCTGCGGATCATCGGCAACACGGTGATTTCCAACAACGTCGGGGCGGGCGGTGGCGGTGGCGGTGGCGGCGGAGGTGGCTACACCCAAACGGGCGGTGCCGGTGGCGTCGGTGTCGGCGCCATCTGGAACAAAGGCTCGATCCTGATCACTGCGGCCAACTTCGCAGCCCTGGCCGGCAACGTCGGCGGCAGCGGCACTGGGGGCTCGAGCGCTGGCAGCGCGGGCGTTTCGCCAGCGTCGGTGGCCAACGTCTACGGCGACGGCGGCACCATCAACACCAACTATGTGCCCGACGAGACGCCGCCCACCGCGACCGTCGTGGTGGCCAATACCAACCTGAACTCCGGTGGCACGTCGCTGGTGACCATCACCTTTTCCGAAGCCGTGACCGGCCTCACCGCAGCCGACCTGACGGTGCAGAACGGCACCATCGGCACCTTGACCAGCGGCGACGGTGGCATCACCTGGACCGGCACCTTGACCGCGGCCAGCAACATCGCCGACACCACCAACATCATCACCCTGAACAACACCGGGGTTGCCGACCTGGCCGGCAATGCCGGCGTGGGCACCACCGACTCGAACAATTACGTGGTCAACGACACCGTGGCGCCCACGGCGTCCATCGTGGTCAGCGACACTGCCCTCAGGGTAGGTGAAACCTCGGTAGTAACCATCACCTTCAGCGAAGCGGTGAGTGGTTTCACTGCCGCCGACCTGACCGTCGCCAACGGCTCGATCAGCGGCCTGAGCTCCAGCGACGGCGGCATCACCTGGACGGCTACCCTGACACCGGACGCCAGTATCACCGATACCAGTAACCTTGTGACCCTGAACAACACCGGGGTCGCTGACCTCAATGGCAACGTTGGCGTTGGCACCACCAACTCCAACAACTACGCCATTGATACCCTGCGCCCGACAGCAACCATCGTCGTGGCTGACACGGCACTGAGGGCAGGCGAAACGTCTCTGGTGACCATCACCTTCAACGAGGCGGTGAGCGGTTTCACTGTCGCCGACCTGACGGTGGCCAACGGCACGGTCACCGGGTTGAGCAGCAGCGACGGTGGTATCACCTGGACCGGGACACTGACCCCGACCGCCAGCATCAGTGACACCACCAACCTGATCACGCTGAACAACAGTGGCGTTGCCGATCAGTCCGGGAACGTTGGCACCGGCACCACCGATTCGAACAACTACGCCATC
>NZ_JABWQV010000101.1 GCF_014268615.1 Pseudomonas tehranensis
GGTAGGGGTTTTGTTTTGCCCGCAGGAAAGTTCTTACGACAGGCACGGACAGCTCCCGGCTGTCACAGCCCTCCGACAGTGCTAAGGTTCGGCCCTAGCTTTTGCATTTTCAAGGATGCCTTTATGCCGGACGCGACGTCCTTAAGCCCTGCTTTCATGGTGGTCCACGGGAATCGCCTGGATGAGTTGCGCAGCCTGGTGATCAGCTTGATGCGGCGCTATCCGCTGGGGCCTCTTGAAAATGAAATCGCGCTGGTTCAAAGCAACGGCATCGCCCAGTGGTTGAAGCTGGCATTGGCTGAGGATCCGCAAGACGACGATACCGGTGGCTGCGGTATTGCCGCCGCCATTGATGTGCAATTGCCCGGCAGTTTCATGTGGCAACTCTATCGAACGGTTCTGGGGCGTGACGAAATTCCGGCCAAGTCGTTGCTTGATAAGGCTCCCCTTACCTGGCGGCTGATGCGCCTTCTGCCGCAATTGATCGAGCAGCCGCATTTCGAACCCCTGCGGCGTTTTCTTACCCACGATACCGACTTGCGCAAGCGTTATCAGTTATCCGAGCGCCTTGCCGATCTGTTTGACCAATACCAGGTGTACCGGGCTGATTGGCTGGAGGACTGGGCGGAGGGTCGGCATCAGACAAGAAGTGTCCGGGGCGAAATCAAGCCGCTCGCGCCAGAAAACTGTTGGCAGGCCGAACTGTGGCGCGCCCTTCTGGTGGATGTGGGCGAGCAAGGCATGGCCCAAAGCCGTGCCGGAGTTCATCAACGGTACATCGAGCGCATCAACAGTTTGGAAGTGGCTCCCAGGAACCTGCCCGCGCGGGTGATTGTGTTCGGCATTTCCTCTCTGCCGGCCCAAGCCCTGGAAGCACTTGCCGGTCTGTCCCGGTTTAGCCAGATTCTGCTGTGCGTCCATAACCCATGTCGCCACCATTGGGCGGACATCGTGGCCGACAAGGACCTGCTACGTCACCAATACAAGCGCCAGGCCCGCAAGGCCGGAATGCCTGTCGTCCTCGACCCGCAGACCTTGCATCAGCACGCTCATCCATTATTGGCAGCGTGGGGCAAGCAGGGGCGTGACTATATCAACCTGCTCGACAGCTACGACGACCCCAACAGTTATCGCTCGGTATTTCGCGATGGACGGATCGACCTGTTCAGCGAGGGCAATCCCACGACCCTTCTCAGTCAGCTGCAGGATGACATTCTCGAGCTGCGCCCCCTGAACGAAACCCGGGAGCAGTGGCCTGCGGTCGATACGCAGCAGGACGGGTCTATCCGTTTCCATATCGCCCACAGTGCTCAGCGTGAGGTTGAAATCCTCCACGATCAACTGCTGGCCCGCTTCAGTGCGGATCCGAGCCTGCGCCCCCGGGATATCATCGTCATGGTCCCGGACATCGACAGCTACGCACCGCATATACGTGCTGTGTTCGGTCAGCTTGAGAGAACTGATCCCCGTTTCATTCCTTTCACCCTCACTGATCAGGGCCAGCGTGGACGTGATCCGTTATTGATCGCTGTCGAACACTTGCTCAAGCTGCCGGATAGCCGCTTTCCGGTCAGCGAAATCCTCGATCTGCTCGATGTTCCGGCGTTGCGTGAGCGGTTCGGTATCGATGAAGCTGACTTGCCTACGCTGCACCGCTGGATCGAGGGTGCCGGTATCCGCTGGGGCATGAATGCCGAACATCGTGCCGGATTAGGATTGCCCGCGGAGCTCGAGCAGAACAGCTGGCGTTTCGGTCTTCGGCGCATGCTGCTGGGCTATGCCGTCGGCGGCGCGGGCGCCTACGACGGCATCGAACCCTATGATGAAATTGGGGGGCTGGATGCGGCGTTGATCGGTCCTCTGGTTGCCTTGCTGGATGCTTTGGAAGTGGCTCATCAGGAACTCAGCCTCCCCGCATCACCGCAAGAATGGGGCTCGCGTCTGCAGGATCTGATGCAACTGTTTTTCCAGGCGAGCAACGAACATGACGACTATCTGCTGGCCCAACTCGAAGACTTGCGTGAAACCTGGCTGGAGACCTGTGAGTCAGTTGCCCTGCATGATGAGTTGCCCCTGACTGTTGTCCGTGAGGCTTGGCTGGCAGGGTTGGATCAGGGCCGACTGTCCCAGCGCTTCCTGGCCGGTGCGGTCAACTTCTGCACCTTGATGCCGATGCGCGCCATCCCCTTCAAGCTGGTGTGTCTGCTGGGAATGAACGACGGTGATTATCCGCGAGCGCAACCGCCCCTGGATTTCGATCTCATGGGCAGCGACTATCGCCCCGGGGATCGTTCCCGACGCGAAGATGATCGATATCTGTTATTGGAGGCGCTGCTCTCTGCCCGGGAAAAGCTCTATATCAGTTGGGTCGGACGCAGCATCCGCGACAACAGTGACCGTCCTGCGTCAGTATTGGTCGGCCAACTGCGGGATCATCTTGCCAGTGGGTGGCGGTTGGCAGATGACAGCAAGGATCTGCTTGAGGCGCTGACCCAGGACCATCCTTTGCAACCGTTCAGTGCTCGTTATTTTCATCAAGGCAGCGCGTTGTTCAGTTACGCCAGCGAATGGCGAATGCTTCATGGTGCCCACGAACACGCCGCCCAAAGCCAGGTGCTGGATCCCTATGTTCAGGAAGAACCCTTGGGCCTTGGGCAACTGCAGGACTTCCTGCGCAATCCCGTCCGGCACTTCTTCAGTCAACGACTCAAAATATTCTTCGAGGCCATCGAGGCCCCTTTGGCAGATGACGAACCCTTCGTTCTCGATGCACTGCAACGCTACAGCCTGAGCGACATCTTGCTGGAGGCCGCCCTGGTTCGCCTCGATCAACCGGATCTGGCACTGGCCACTCATGCCAAAAGACTGCAGAACAGCGGCCTGTTACCGATGGCCGGTTTCGGTGAATGCATGCAACGTGAACTGATCGAGCCTTTGCCTGATTTGCTCCAGCGTTATCAGCAGCTTCTGGCGTTATGGCCCACACCGCTGACCAGTGCCTTGCCTGTCAGCTTGCAATTGCATGGCGTGAGCGTCGAGGGCTGGCTTAGTGGCCTGCATCAGCGTGCCGATGGAGCGGTTCTCACCATCAGCGCCATACCCAACGGTATTGGCTCCCCCAAGACCCGTAAATGGCATCGTCTGATTCGTCCTTGGGTCAATCATCTTGTTGCGTGCGCTAACGGCTTTTCGATGACGACGGCACTGGTGGCCAGTGATGATAGCTTGCTGCTGGCTCCTTTTGAGGAGCCCGTGGCACGACGGTTGCTCGGTGAGCTATTGCAAGCCTGGCAGGCGGGTATGCGTCAGCCGCTTCCCGTCGCGGTGAAGACCGCCTTCGCCTGGCTCGGCCAGAGTGATCCTGCCAAAGCCGATGCGGCTGCTCGAAAAGCTTACGAAGGCGATGGGCAGAACTCTGAAGGCGAGCGGCGGGAAAGTCCGGCGTTGGCCCGGCAGTTTGCAGACTTCGATGCCTTGACGGCCGACGAGACATTCTCCGACTGGTGCGATGCACTTTACCGGCCACTGCTCGAAGCACCATGGCGTTCATTGGCCGGCGAGGAGGTAAGCGCATGAATCGCCAGCCTCCACTCGCCCTGGCCTTCCCGCTACGTGGCAGTCAATTGATCGAGGCCAGCGCCGGTACCGGCAAGACCTTTACCATTTCGGCGTTGTACCTGCGTCTGGTACTGGGGCATGGCGGCCCGGCCACCGGCTTTGGTCGCGAACTGCTTCCTCCGCAGATCCTGGTGGTGACCTTTACGGACGCTGCTACCAAGGAGTTGCGTGAGCGTATCCGCACGCGTCTGGCTGAGGCGGCGCGTTTCTTTCGTGATGAAATTGCCGCCCCGGATTCGCTGATCGCCGAGTTGCGGGATGAGTTCGATGCAACGCAGTGGCCTGGCTGTGCGAACCGGTTGGACATCGCTGCGCAATGGATGGATGAAGCAGCAGTGTCGACCATCCATAGCTGGTGTCAGCGCATGCTGCGTGAACATGCTTTTGACAGTGGTAGCCTGTTTACACAGACCTTGGAAACCGATCACAGCGACTTGCTTGGCGAAGTGCTCCGCGACTATTGGCGGCTGTTCTGCTACTCGATGCAAGGTGAGGCGCTGAACTGGGTGCGGACACATTGGGGCGGGCCCGCTGCGCTGCTGCCGCGAGTCAGAGGCCTGTTTTCCAGCGAACGCGATGCTGCTGAGGGGCTTGAACCGGCCGAAATGATCGCCGCATCGCTTCAGGAGCGCAGCGCCGCCTTGCTCGATCTCAAGGCGCCGTGGCGGCAATGGGCCGTGGAGTTGCTGGAGATCTGCCAGCAAGGCGTTGCCAACAAAAGTGTCGACGGGCGCAAGATGCAGGCCCGCTACTTCGAGCCGTGGTTTCAGAAAATCAATGCCTGGGTGGAGGATGAAAGCCTTGAACTGTTGGACATCGGCAGCGGCTTCACACGCCTGACCCCCGAGGGCATGGCCGAGGCCTGGAAAGGCGACGTGCCCAGTCATCCCGGGCTGGACGCCATGGCCGGTCTCAAGGCCAGCCTGGAAGCCTTGCCCACCCCCGATGCCGCGGTGCTGCAACATGCCGCGCAATGGGTTGGGGCACGTTTTGAGGCGGAGAAACGGCGCCGTGCGGAGATGGGTTTCGACGATATGCTGCTGCGTCTGGACGCAGCCCTTCAAGCCGAAGGTGGAGCACGTCTGGCAAGCTTGATCCGCGAACAGTTTCCGGTGGCGCTGATCGATGAGTTCCAGGACACCGACCCGATTCAATATCGCATCTTCGAAAGCATCTACCACATCGCAGAAAGCAACCCCGACACCGGGTTGTTCCTGATCGGTGACCCGAAGCAGGCCATTTACGCTTTTCGCGGCGCTGACATCTATACCTACCTGCGCGCCCGCGAAGCCACCGCCGGCAGGCTGCATACGCTGGGAACAAACTTCCGTTCCAGCCACGCCATGGTCAGTGCGGTGAACCATATTTTCCAGAATGCCGAATCCCGCGCTGAAGGGCGCGGTGCTTTTCTGTTTCGTGAACCGTCGGGCAAGAACCCGGTGCCGTTCCTGCCCGTTGAGTCCCAAGGGCGCAAGGAGTCCTTGCAGGTCGACGGGCTACCCGTTGCAGCACTGAATATCTGGCACCTGTCTTCTGATCAGCCGCTTTCCGGGGCGGTGTATCGCAAGCACATGGCGGCGGCTTGTGCCAGTGAGATCACGGCGTTGCTCAATGGCGGCCAATCGGGGCGCGATGGCTTTACGGTCGATGAAAAGACGCTCCAGGGATTACGCCCGGCGGATATCGCCATCCTGGTGCGTGACGGTAAAGAAGCTCAGGCAGTGCGCGACGAGCTGTCCGCACGGGGAGTGCGCAGTGTCTACCTGTCCGATAAAGACTCGGTCTTCGCTTCCCAGGAAGCGCGGGACCTGCTGATCTGGCTCAGGGCCTGCGCCGAGCCGGATGTCGAGCGGCCACTGCGGGCGGCGCTGGCCAGCATCACGCTGAATCTTGCGCTGACGGAGCTGGAACGTCTCAATCAGGATGAGCTGGCCTGGGAGCGTCGGGTCATGCAGTTCCGAGGCTATCGTACGGTCTGGCGTACCCAGGGCGTGTTGCCCATGTTGCGTCGCCTGCTACATGATTTCGAGCTACCCCAAGCCTTGATGACGCGCAGCGACGGCGAGCGGGTGCTGACCAATTTGCTGCATCTTTGCGAGCTGTTGCAACAGGCCGCCGGCGAGCTGGATGGCGAGCAAGCTTTGATTCGGCATCTGTCCGAGCACCTGGCGCTGTCCGGACAGGCTGGCGAAGAACAGATCCTGCGCCTGGAAAGCGATGAGCAACTGGTCAAGGTGGTCACGATTCACAAGTCCAAGGGACTTGAATATCCACTGGTCTTTTTGCCCTTCATCTGTTCCACGAAACCGGTGGATGGCAGTCGGTTGCCTTTGCATTACCACGATGAAGCCTGCAAGGCACAGATCAGCCTCAAACCAACCGCCGAGTTGATCGCCAAGGCCGATGACGAGCGTCTGGCCGAGGATCTGCGACTGCTCTACGTGGCCCTGACCCGCGCACAACACGCTTGCTGGTTGGGTGTGGCTGATCTTAAACGGGGCAACAGCAATAGTTCGATCCTGCACTTGTCCGCATTGGGCTATCTGTTGGGCGGTGGTGTGCCGTTGGTCGAGTCGGTGGAGTTGAGGCGCTGGCTGGAGGACCTGCGACAAGGCAGCGCAGTGGTCAGCTATCAGGAGATGCCCCAGGCCACCGACGAGCATTACCGGCCGCCACGCAACGAAGCGGTATTGCTTGAACCTTTGATTCCCGTACGCAAAGCCAGCGAAAACTGGTGGATCGCCTCCTACAGCGCTTTGCGTATCGGGGAAAGCCTGAGTGCGGCCAGCAATGATGCACCGGAGAACCCGCAGGCTCAGAAGCTGTTCGACGATGAGCGGCTTGACCCCGATGCCCCCAGGGAAATTGTTGCCGTGGGTGGCGATATTCACCGCTTCCCTCGTGGCCCCGGCCCCGGCACTTTTCTTCATGGTCTACTGGAATGGGCTGCTGGCGAAGGATTTGAAGCGACGCCAAGCGCCATCGAGGATGCCATAGCCCGGCGCTGCAATCGTCGAGGTTGGAAAGGCTGGATCGCTACCCTGGGTGACTGGCTGCAACACCTGATCAAACTGCCTATGCACATAGGGGACGGTCAGGCGCCGGTGGTGCTCGAAAACCTGTCCCAGTTCCAGGTCGAAATGGAATTCTGGTTTGCCAGCCACAAGGTCGATGTGCTCAAGCTCGACCAACTGGTTTGCCAATTCACCCATGGCGGTGTCGCTCGCGTTGCCGCTGAGCCGGTGTTACTCAACGGGATGTTCAAGGGTTTCATCGATTTGACGTTCGAGCACGATGGCCGATATTACGTGGCCGATTACAAGTCCAACTGGCTGGGTGTCGATGACATGGCCTACACCGCGCAGGCCATGGAACAGTCAATCCTCGACAATCGCTACGACCTGCAATACGTGTTGTACCTGTTGGCCTTGCACCGTCAGCTCAAGGCGCGCCTGCCTGGCTATGACTACGACCGGCATGTCGGTGGGGCGTTGTATCTGTTCCTGCGCGGTACCCGCTCAGCCAGTCAGGGCGTTTACTTCACCAAGCCTCCACGGGCGCTGATCGAGCACCTGGACCGCATGTTCCAGGGGAGGTGCGAGCCAAAGGCTGAACCGGCATGGGAACAGGGGGAGCTGCTATGAAACGTTCTTTTGCCGATCTGTTACCCAAGCCGTCTGATGACGACAGCCTGATGGATCTGGCTCCTCTGAGCCGTGCGGATGACTTGCTGCTGTTGCTCACCCGCTGGGTCGAACGAGGATGGCTGCGCGCCCTGGACAAGGCATTCGTCGCCTTCCTCCATGAACTCGCGCCTGAAGATGATCCATTGGTGCTGCTTGCTGCGGCGCTCACCAGCCATCAGTTGGGACACGGGCATGTCTGCCTGGATTTGTTCGAAACGCTCAAGGAGCCGGATTTCGCCCTGTCACTGCCGCCTGAAGGCGACTCGCAAACCGGCGTGGCGCTGTTGCCCTCGCAAATACTACGGACCCTCGATGGGGCTCACTGGTGCAAGGTCCTCGCCTCCAGTGCGCTGGTGGCCTTGGCCGTCGATGAGCATGAAGAGGCGCGGCAGCGCCCTTTGGTGTTATCAGGTAAGCGTCTTTATCTGCGTCGTTATTGGGCTTATGAGCGGCGGATCGATGAGGCGTTGCGGCAACGGCTTGCCGAACATGAAGCCGCACCTGGTGATCTTCGCGAGCGTTTGAGCGGATTGTTCGGGCCGGCCAAAGCCGCGGGCCCGATCGATTGGCAAAAACTGGCCTGTGCGCTGGCGACCCGCGGAGCCTTCAGCATCATCACCGGCGGCCCGGGTACCGGCAAGACCACCACGGTTGTGCGCTTGCTCGCCTTGCTTCAGGCGCCCGCTGTCGAAGCAGGCAAACCGCTGCGGATCCGCCTGGCCGCGCCCACAGGCAAGGCAGCGGCACGTCTGACCGAGTCCATCAGCCAGCAGGTTCGCACCCTCGATGTGGTTGACGCCGTGCGTGAACGCATTCCCTGCGATGTGACCACGGTCCATCGTTTGTTGGGCAGTCGGCCTGGTACCCGACATTTTCGCCATCATGGGGGCAATCGCTTGCCACTGGATGTGTTGGTGATCGATGAAGCTTCGATGATCGATCTGGAGATGATGGCCAATCTGCTGGATGCGCTGCCGACTCATGCGCGACTGGTATTGCTGGGCGACAAGGACCAATTGGCCTCTGTTGAGGCTGGTGCGGTACTGGGGGACTTGTGTCGGGACGCCGAGGAGGGGTGGTACAGCCCCCGGACCCTGGCCTGGCTGGAGTCGGTCAGCGGCGAAAACCTGGCGGCCAGTGATCTGCGGCAGGACCTCGATGGTACTCATGCCCTGGCCCAGCAAGTGGTCATGCTCAGGCATTCGCGGCGCTTCGGTGAGGGCAGTGGGATCGGTCAACTGGCGCGTCGGGTCAACCAGCAACAACCGGAACAGGCCCGTCAACTGCTGCTCGAAGGTGAATTCCCCGACCTGTTTTCCCTGGCGCTGAGGGGCGAACACGATGGAGCGCTGGAGCGCTTGTTACTCGACGGCAAGGCAGAAGGGCCGAAGGGTTATCGGCATTACTTGAGCCTGTTGCGTCAGCGCCGCCCGGCCATTTCCCGACCGCTTGAGGACGGCTGCTGGACAGATTGGGCTCGAGAGGTCCTGTCGGCTTTCGACGAGTTCCAGCTGCTTTGTGCCGTACGCAAAGGCCCGTGGGGCGTCGAGGGGTTGAACCAGCGCATCACCGCCGCACTGCTCAAGGCCCAGCTTATCGACAGCGATCACCAATGGTACGAAGGGCGCCCGGTTCTGATGACCCGCAACGACTACGGGTTGGGCTTGATGAATGGCGATATCGGTATCGCGCTCAAGCTGCCCGAACGAGATGGGCCGGACGCGGGCAAGCAGGTTCTGCGGGTCGCGTTCCCTCGTAACGATGGCCAGGGCGGTGTGCGTTTCGTCCTGCCCAGTCGCCTGAATGATGTAGAAACTGTCTTTGCCATGACGGTGCACAAATCCCAGGGGTCGGAGTTCGCCCATACAGCTTTGATTCTTCCGGATGCGCTGAACCCCGTGCTGACTAAAGAGTTGGTGTACACCGCCATTACTCGGGGCAAGCAGTGGTTCAGCCTGATAGAGCCGCGAGCGGGAGTCTTTGAAGAGGCGGTTCGGCGCAAGGTCAAGCGCTTGAGTGGGTTGATGCTGGAGCTGGAAGGAACTGTCTGAGCGACCGACTTTCACGGTCAATGTCCTGGGCAGCTGTTCTGTCGGCGGATATCGCAAGCGTCGCAGAACGCTGCCTCGCTGGCTTTTTGGCACTGTGCTATCTTTCCGGCACTTATTGCATCGACCAAGAGACTTTCCATGAGTGTGGCTGTTCAGGAGACAGTGCGCCGCAAGGGCTGGAGGCAATATTTGCTCGCCAGCCTTCTGTGCTTACTGGCGCCTGTGGTTGTCGGCCAGGAGCAGGCCACCACGACCCGGGCTGAACAGCGGGCCGAATCCGTCACCCAGGTTGTGTTGGGAATTCTCAGCTACGCCCGCTGGCCCGTGGAACCAGCGCAATTGCAGTTATGCATTGTCGGGCCGACTCAATACACCGACGATCTGGTCAAGGGTACGACGCAGGCCACTGGCCGGCCCGTGACTGTGCAGAGGGTGCTGGCCGATCACCCCAGCATCGCTACTGATTGCAACGCGATCTACATCGGCAGATTGACCCTTGACGAGCGCACCCGTCTGTTTGCGTCCTTGATCGGCAAACCTGTGTTGAGCATCAGTGAAGGCGGCGATCAGTGCACCGTCGGCAGCCTGTTCTGTCTGCGGGTCGCTGACGAACAGGTCTCGTTCGAGGTCAACCTGGATTCGGTGGCGCGCAGTGGCGTGCGCATTCACCCCAGCGTTTTGCAGCTTTCACGTCGCAGGCCAGCAGCACCATGAATCTGCCCATGGCACGGATTCGTCCCACACTGGGCTCGGTCATCGGTCGCGGTCACCTGATTGTCGCGTTGGTGGCGATCACCATGGCCAGTGTCTCCCTGACGTTGCTCGGTGTACTTGCGCTGCGAGTCTATGCCGATCACAACCTGCACCTGATCGCCCGTTCGATCAGCTATACCGTTGAAGCGGCCGTGGTGTTCGATGACTCAGTGGCGGCGACTGAGGCGCTGGCTGTGATTGCCTCCACCGAAGAAGTCGCCGATGCCGAGGTGTTCAACGAGCACGGGCGTCTGCTGGCTCGCTGGCAGCGGCCGGAAACGGGCTTGTTGTCGGAGCTGGAGAGGCACATCGCCAAAACCTTCCTGGAAAAGCCCATCAGGCTGCCCATCATCCATCAGGGACAGAATATAGGTGCAGTTTTACTGTCGGGGCATGGCGGCAGTCTTCTGCGGTTTTTGCTCAGCGGCCTGGCGGGAATCGTCCTGTGCACGGCGGTGAGCGCCTGGGTAGCCTTGTATCTGGCGCGACGTCAGTTACGCGCAATCACCGGGCCGCTGCGCAGCCTTGCCGAGGTGGCCCATGCCGCGCGCAGCGAACGCGCCCTCGACCGACGCGTCCCACCAGCCGCTATCGCCGAACTGGATAACCTGGGCAATGACTTCAACGCGCTGCTTGATGAACTGGAGTCTTGGCAAACCCACCTGCAAAGCGAGAACGAAACCCTGGCTCACCAGGCCAGTCATGACAGCCTGACCGGATTGCCGAATCGGGCATTTTTCGAAGGCCGGCTGATCCGTGCACTGCGCAATGCCAACAAACTCGACGAGCAGGTCGCCGTGCTCTATCTGGACAGTGACCGGTTCAAGGGTATCAACGATAACTTCGGCCATGCTGCCGGTGATGCGGTGCTGACGGCGGTGGCGACACGGGTTCGGGCGCAGTTGCGTGAAGGTGACCTGGTGGCGCGCCTGGGCGGGGACGAATTTGCCGTGCTGCTTGCGCCCTTGCACCGGGCCGAGGATGCCGAGCTGATTGCCGAAAAAATCATAGCCAGCATGGAAATGCCCATTCAATTGCCCGGCAATGCCTCGGTGCTGACTTCTCTGAGTGTCGGCATCGCCGTTTATCCTGATCATGGCGCTACACCAGGCGCCTTGCTCAATGCCGCCGATGCGGCGATGTATCAGGCCAAACGCCTCGCCAGAGGCGGTCAACACACGGCCGGGGCGGAGCACCCGGTTGCTGATCTTCAAGCCAGGAGCTGACTCGTGCGCCTCTATCCTCAACTCTCCCTGCAGCGCTTCGCCGCGCTTTTGTTCATCACCGTTCTGGCCCTGACCGGCTGCCAGACGCCGCCCCCAAAAGGTCTTACCCCGGCGCAAGTCGCCGTGCTCAAACAACAAGGGTTCGAATTGACTGACGAAGGCTGGGCCTTCGGTCTATCGGGCAAGGTGCTGTTTGGCAGCGATGTGGAAAACCTCAACGCGGCCAGCACCGAGATCGTCGAACGAATTGGTAAAGCTCTGCTGGGGGCTGGAATCGAACGGGTGCGGATCGATGGTCATACCGACGCATCAGGCTCGCAAGCCTATAACGAGCAACTGTCGATACGTCGGGCTAGCAGCGTGAGCAAGGTATTGATTGGCGTGGGCATGCGCGAAGAAAACGTTCAAACACGGGGGCTGGGCAGTAGCAGGCCAGTCGCCTCCAACGACACGGTGGAGGGGCGCACCGAAAACCGTCGCGTCGCCATCGTGGTCATCGCCGACTAGTCGGCGAACACCATTTCCCGGCTATCGCCCATCAGCAGTGGCTGATTCTGCTCAGTCACTTCGCGGATGTAATCCCACAACAGGGTGATGCGCTTGAGCTTGCGCAGATCCTCCCGGCAGTACATCCAGAACTGTCGGGTGACGGTGATTTCCTCCGGCAGCACCGGCAGCAGGCGGGGATCCTGGGCGGCGAGGAAGCACGGCAGGATAGCCAATGATCGTCCTTGCTGCGCTGCCACGAACTGCGCAATCACGCTGGTGCTGCGCAGGTGAGCATGGGCGCCTGGCAATACATTCGCCAGATAGAGCAGCTCGGAACTGAACGCCAGATCATCCACATAGCTGATGAACGAGTGCTTGCTCAGGTCCGCCGGTCGGTGGATGGGAGGATGGCTGTCCAGGTATTGCTGGGTGGCGTAGAGCTGCAGTCGGTAGTCGCACAGTTTGCAGCACACATACGGGCCATGTTCGGGGCGTTCGAGGGCGATGACGATGTCGGCTTCGCGCTTGGAAAGGCTGATGAAATGCGGCAGCGGCAGGATGTCCACGGAAATGGCCGGGTAGGCATCGACGAAATGACTCAGTTGCGGCGTGATGAAGAAGCTGCCGAAGCCCTCGGTACAGCCCATGCGCACGTGGCCGGACAACGCCACCCCAGAGCCTGAAACCTGTTCGCAGGCCATGTGCAGGGTGCTTTCGATCGATTCGGCGTAACCCAGCAGGCGCTGGCCTTCGGCTGTCAGGACAAAACCGTTGGTCCGGGATTTTTCGAACAGCAGCGTACCCAACGAAGCTTCCAGCGAGCTGATGCGCCGCGACACCGTGGTGTAGTCGACGGCCAGGCGCTTGGCCGCCGTGCTGGCCTTGCGGGTGCGGGCCACTTCGAGGAAAAACTTGAGGTCGTCCCAATTCAGCGACCCCAGGGAGGTGATGTTTTTTTGCATGATGGACCGGTTTTTATGTGCGTTCTTATTAGAAGTTTGCACATCTATACTCCAAAAACCGTCTCATCACCAAGGTGTCTGTCTAGGCACCTTGATCTGTGCTGAACCAGCGCTCTCTATAAGAACAAGTCCCGGAGGCCAGCATGAACGTTTCCCTTACGCCCAGCGACACTGCCCTGCAAACCGTAAAGTTGTTGATCGACGGCGAGTGGGTTGAATCCCAGTCCAGCGAATGGCACGACATCGTCAACCCGGCCACCCAGCAGGTACTGGCGAAAGTCCCGTTCGCCACGGCGTCGGAAGTCGATGCCGCCGTTGCCGCCGCCCAGCATGCTTTCCAGACCTGGAAGCTGACCCCCATTGGCGCGCGGATGCGCATCATGCTCAAGCTCCAGGCGTTGATCCGCGAGCACTCCAAACGCATCGCCGCCGTACTGAGCGCCGAGCAGGGCAAGACCATCGCTGATGCCGAGGGCGATATTTTTCGTGGCCTGGAAGTGGTGGAACACGCTTGCTCCATCGGCACCCTGCAGATGGGCGAGTTTGCCGAGAACGTTGCCGGCGGTGTCGATACCTACACGCTGCGCCAACCGATTGGTGTGTGCGCAGGCATTACCCCGTTCAACTTCCCGGCGATGATTCCGCTGTGGATGTTCCCGATGGCCATCGCCTGCGGTAACACCTTCGTGCTCAAACCGTCGGAGCAGGACCCGCTGTCGACGATGCTGCTGGTGGAGCTGGCCATTGAGGCCGGTGTGCCGGCGGGCGTGCTCAATGTGGTGCATGGCGGCAAGGATGTGGTGGATGCCCTCTGCACCCACAAGGACATCAAGGCGGTTTCCTTCGTCGGCTCGACGGCGGTCGGCACTCACGTGTATGACCTGGCGGGTCGCCATGGCAAGCGCGTGCAATCGATGATGGGCGCCAAGAACCATGCAGTGGTGTTGCCTGATGCCAATCGCGAACAGACCCTCAATGCTTTGGTCGGCGCCGGTTTCGGTGCGGCGGGCCAGCGTTGCATGGCGACTTCGGTGGTGGTCATGGTGGGTGCGGCCAAGCAATGGCTGCCCGAGCTCAAGGCCCTGGCGCAGAAGCTCAAGGTCAACGCCGGCAGTGAGCCCGGCACCGATGTCGGTCCGGTGATTTCCAAGCGGGCCAAGGCGCGGATTCTTGAGTTGATCGAGAGTGGCGTGCAGGAAGGGGCGAAGCTGGAACTCGATGGCCGTGACATCAGCGTGCCGGGTTTCGAGCAAGGCAACTTCGTCGGCCCGACCCTGTTTTCCGGCGTGACGACCAAGATGCGTATTTACACCGAAGAAATCTTCGGCCCAGTGTTGGTGGTGCTGGAAGTCGACACACTTGATCAGGCAATCGCCCTGGTCAATGCCAACCCGTTTGGCAACGGCACCGGTCTGTTCACCCAGAGCGGGGCAGCGGCGCGTAAATTCCAGAGCGAAATCGACGTTGGCCAGGTGGGGATCAACATCCCGATTCCGGTGCCGGTGCCGTTTTTCAGCTTCACTGGCTCCCGTGGTTCGAAACTCGGTGACCTGGGGCCCTACGGCAAACAAGTGGTGCAGTTCTACACTCAGACCAAGACCGTTACTGCGCGCTGGTTCGATGACGACAGCGTCAATGACGGTGTGAACACCACCATCAATCTGCGTTGAGGAGCCGGACATGAAGATCGCATTTATCGGTCTGGGCAACATGGGCGCCCCCATGGCGCGCAATCTGCTCAAGGCCGGCCATTCGCTGAACCTGTTCGACCTGAACCAGACGGTGCTGGCTGAACTGGCCACATTGGGCGGCACCATCAGCGCCTCGCCTCGCGATGCGTCCCAAGGCGTTGACCTGGTGATCACCATGTTGCCGGCTGCTGCCCATGTACGCAGTGTCTGGCTCGGTGACGACGGTGTACTGGCCGGCATCGCCGCCGGTACGCCTGCGGTGGACTGCAGCACCATCGACCCGCAGACCGCACGCGATGTTGCGGCCGCGGCCGCCAAACAAGGCGTAGCGATGGCCGACGCGCCTGTCTCCGGCGGCACCGGTGGCGCGGCGGCCGGCACATTGACCTTCATGGTCGGTGCCACCGCTGAATTGTTCGCCACCCTGCAACCGGTGCTGGCACAGATGGGCCGTAATATCGTGCATTGCGGCGACGTCGGCACCGGGCAGATCGCCAAGATCTGCAATAACCTGCTGTTGGGGATTTCCATGGTGGGCGTGAGCGAAGCCATGGCTCTGGGCGATGCCCTGGGGATCGATACGCAGGTACTGGCCGGGATCATCAACAGCTCAACAGGCCGTTGCTGGAGTTCGGACACCTACAACCCGTGGCCGGGCGTGATCGAAACAGCACCGGCGTCCCGTGGCTACACCGGGGGCTTTGGAGCCGAGCTGATGCTCAAGGATCTGGGCCTGGCGACTGAAGCGGCGCGGCAGGTTCATCAACCGGTGGTGCTGGGCGCGGTGGCGCAGCAGTTGTACCAGGCGATGAGTCAGCGGGGCGAGGGCGGCAAGGATTTTTCGGCGATTGTTAACAGCTATCGCAAACCGCAATAAGCGCTGGGCATCGGCGTTTTTTTGTGGCGAGGGGATTTATCTGTGGGAGCAAGGCTTGCCCGCGATTACAGGCGATGCGGTCTCTGAGGGAGCGAGGTGGCTGCATCGCGGGCAAGCCTTGCTCCCACAAATGCCTGCTTCGCCACAGAGCCTGTGCAATTTAGAAAGCTGTTTTCCGAGAGACCATGTCGGGTGGTCTCTCGGTTTTTTGTTTCAGGCAAAGACGAAATATTTACGCACGGTCTCGACCACTTCCCACGTGCCTTTCATGCCCGGCTCGACGACGAAGATGTCACCGGCCCGCAGATGGATTGGCTCCATGCCATCGGGGGTGATGATGCAGTAGCCTTCCTGGAAATGGCAGTACTCCCACTTCACATAGTCCACGCGCCACTTGCCCGGCGTACAGATCCAGGTGCCCATGATCTTGCTGCCGTCTTCGCTGGTGTAGGCGTTGAGGTTGACGGTGTGCGGATCGCCTTCGAGTTTTTCCCATTTGCAGGCATCGAGTACGGGCAGCGGATGGGTATCGCGCAGGACGGTGATGGGGGCGGTCATGTGAACTCCGAAAGGGACAGAAGAGAGCAGGCACCCTAACGCGCGACATGATCGGGCAGATGCCTGTGCTCGACACCGGCCTATCCAGAAGCGCGCGTCAGCGAGTGGTCAGGTGCGTGGACAGGGCTTTGGCGTAGGCGGGCAAGGTGTCGAAGCGGCGGGCGCACAGGCGCAGTGAGCGTTGAGCCCAGGCCTCTTGCAGCGAGACCCATCGCCAGGAAGGCTCGGGCGGGCGCCGCGCGATAGCGGCCTTTGGCACGATGGCAATGCCCGCACCATGAGCGACCATGCGAATCACCCCATCAAAACCGTCGGCGCGAATGCGAATGTGCATGCGTCGTCCGGTGTGCAGCGCCTGTTCTTCGAGGTAAATCGCCAGAGCACTGGAAGCGTTCAGGCCTACATAATCATGGCTGAGGGTCTCATTGAAACTTAGCGGGCGACCGTCAGCCAGAGGATGTTCCGAGGGCAGGATCAAGACCAGCGGATCATCGCGAAAAGGGCGGGTTTCAAGGCCGGCGGTGTCGACCGCGTCGGAGATGATACCCAGGTCCGCCGCGCCCTGACGCAGTGCATGGGTGATCCTTGAGCTGGGCAGTTCCTGCAGGTCGATGTCGAGGTTGGAATGGGCCTTGAGAAAGTCGGCCAACAATTCCGGCAGGTATTCGGTCATGGCGCTGGTGTTGCACAACATCCGTACCCGGCCCTTGACGCCCCGGGCGTATTCGCCCAAGTCCTGTTGCAGGTGTTCGGCGTGTTGCAGCAACACCCGGGCATGTTGCGCCAGCGCCTGACCGGCCGACGTGGGAGTTACACCGCGCCGCCCGCGTTCGAGCAATTCGATCCCCAAGGAGGCCTCCATGGCGCGGACCCGGGCACTGGCCGCCGCCAGGGACAGATGGCTACGGGCAGCGCCGGCAGTGATGTTGCCGGTGTCGAGGATATGCAGATAGAGGCGCAGGTCGATGAGGTCGAAGTGCATGAGTGTTGTGATCCTGTGCCGGGTTCTGGGGTGCCTGATGGGTCGCTTCGCGAGCAAGCCCGCTCCCGCATTTGAAATGTGATCCCCCTGTGGGAGCGGGCTTGCTCGCG
>NZ_JABWQV010000102.1 GCF_014268615.1 Pseudomonas tehranensis
GCCGAGCGGGAGCAAGCTCCCTCGCCACGGAGGTTGGCGCCGGGCCTCCTTTGCAGCGCATGTCGTAAACGCACCTTTGCGTGGCGTCCATAGGCATTTGACCTGCCTGCGCCGGCCATACCATCGCTTCCAAAGGGCACGACCGAACGGTGGTCAGTGCCTCACCGAGACGAAAGGCGCACCGCCGCCGCTGGGAGAGACGCGATGTTCAGCAAGCAAGACCAGATCCAGGGTTACGACGATGCACTGCTGGCGGCGATGAATGCCGAGGAGCAACGCCAGGAAGATCACATCGAGCTGATCGCGTCAGAGAACTACACCAGCAAGCGTGTGATGCAGGCCCAGGGCAGCGGCCTGACCAACAAATACGCCGAAGGCTATCCGGGTAAGCGCTACTACGGTGGCTGCGAGCACGTCGACAAAGTAGAAGCCCTGGCCATCGAACGCGCCAAGCAACTGTTCGGCGCCGACTACGCCAACGTCCAGCCGCACTCCGGATCTTCGGCCAACAGCGCCGTGTACCTGGCCTTGTTGCAGGCCGGCGATACGATCCTGGGCATGAGCCTGGCCCACGGCGGTCACCTGACTCACGGTGCCAAGGTGTCGTCTTCGGGCAAACTCTACAACGCGGTGCAGTATGGCATCGACACCACCACCGGCCTGATCGACTACGACGAAGTCGAGCGCCTGGCGGTCGAGCACAAGCCGAAGATGATCGTCGCCGGTTTCTCGGCCTACTCCAAGACCCTGGATTTCCCACGTTTCCGCCAGATCGCCGACAAGGTCGGAGCCCTGCTGTTCGTCGACATGGCCCACGTTGCCGGTCTGGTCGCTGCCGGTCTTTATCCCAACCCGCTGCCTTACGCCGACGTGGTCACCACTACCACTCACAAGACCCTGCGCGGTCCGCGCGGCGGCCTGATCCTGGCCAAGGCCAACGAAGAGATCGAGAAAAAGCTCAACGCTGCGGTATTCCCCGGTGCCCAGGGCGGCCCGCTGATGCACGTCATCGCCGGCAAGGCGGTGTGCTTCAAGGAAGCGGCGGAGCCTGGCTTCAAGGCTTATCAGCAGCAAGTGATCGATAACGCCCAGGCCATGGCTGGCGTGTTCATCAAGCGCGGCTACGATGTAGTGTCCGGCGGCACCGATAACCACCTGTTCCTGGTCAGCCTGATCCGTCAGGGCTTGACCGGCAAGGACGCCGACGCCGCCCTGGGCCGCGCGCACATCACCGTCAACAAGAATGCCGTGCCGAACGACCCGCAATCGCCGTTCGTGACCTCGGGCCTGCGCATCGGCACCCCGGCGGTGACCACGCGTGGCTTCAAGGTCTCCCAGTGCGTGACGCTGGCCGGCTGGATCTGCGACATCCTCGACAACCTCGGCGACGCCGATGTCGAGGCCAATGTTGCCCAGCAAGTGGCGGCCTTGTGCGCGGACTTCCCGGTTTATCGCTGAGTCGGTTTTGGAGTAATGACTATGCAACGCTATTCGGGCTTCGGCCTCTTCAAACACTCTCTCAGCCATCATGAAAACTGGCAGCGGATGTGGCGCACGCCGACCCCGAAAAAGGTCTACGACGTGGTTATCGTCGGCGGTGGCGGGCATGGTCTGGCGACCGCCTATTACCTGGCTAAAGAACACGGCATCACCAACGTGGCCGTGGTCGAGAAGGGCTGGCTGGGCGGCGGTAACACCGCGCGCAACACCACCATCGTGCGCTCCAACTACCTGTGGGACGAATCGGCCCACTTGTACGAACATGCGATGAAGCTCTGGGAAGGCCTGTCCCAGGACCTGAACTACAACGTGATGTTCTCCCAACGTGGCGTCTACAACCTGTGCCATACCTTGCAGGACATTCGTGATTCCGAGCGTCGCGTCAGCGCCAACCGCCTCAACGGCGTGGACGGCGAGTTGCTCAACGCCAAACAAGTGGCCGACGAGATTCCGTACCTCGATTGCTCGAAAAACACTCGCTACCCGGTGATGGGCGCCACCGTCCAGCGTCGCGGCGGCGTGGCCCGTCACGATGCCGTGGCCTGGGGCTTTGCCCGGGCGGCGGACGCGTTGGGCGTGGACCTGATCCAGCAGACCGAAGTGATCGGTTTCCGTAAGGAAAACGGCGTGTGCATCGGCGTGGAAACCAACAAAGGTTTCATCGGCGCCAAGCGCGTCGGCGTGGTGACCGCCGGTAACTCCGGGCACATGGCCAAACTCGCGGGCTTCCGCCTGCCGATCGAATCCCACCCGCTGCAAGCGCTGGTGTCGGAGCCGATCAAGCCGATTATCGACAGCGTGATCATGTCCAACGCAGTGCACGGCTACATCAGCCAGTCCGACAAGGGCGACCTGGTGATCGGTGCCGGTATCGACGGTTACAACGGTTATGGCCAGCGTGGCTCGTACCCGGTGATCGAACACACGGTTCAGGCCATCGTCGAGATGTTCCCGGTGTTGTCCCGCGTACGCATGAACCGCCAATGGGGCGGCATCGTCGATACCACGCCGGACGCCTGCCCGATCATCTCCAAGACGCCAGTGCCGAACATGTTCTTCAACTGCGGTTGGGGCACGGGCGGCTTCAAGGCCACCCCAGGCTCAGGCAATGTCTTCGCTGCAAGCCTGGCCAAAGGTGAAATGCACCCGCTGGCCGCGCCGTTTTCCATCGACCGTTTCCACAACGGTGCACTGATCGACGAACATGGCGCTGCTGCCGTCGCCCACTAACAGGAGAAATCCCTATGTTGCACATCTTCTGTCCTCACTGCGGCGAACTGCGCTCCGAAGAGGAATTCCATGCATCCGGCCAGGCGCACATCCCGCGTCCGCTGGATCCGAATGCCTGCACCGACGAGGAGTGGGGCGACTACATGTTCTTCCGTGACAACCCGCGCGGGTTGCACCATGAGCTGTGGGACCACGTCGCCGGTTGCCGCCAGTATTTCAACGTGACCCGTGACACCGTGACCTACGAGATTCTGGAAACCTACAAGATCGGCCAAAAGCCGCAATTCACCGACAAGGCTGAGAGTCCGAAAGCGGCCGCGCAGGCTCTGGGAGAGAAGGTATGAGCCAGATCAATCGCCTGTCCAACGGTGGACGGATCGACCGCAACAAAGTGCTGAGCTTCACCTTCAACGGCCAGACCTACAAAGGCTTTGAAGGCGACTCCCTGGCTGCCGCACTGTTGGCCAACGGTGTCGACATCATCGGCCGCAGCTTCAAGTACTCCCGCCCGCGCGGCATCTATGCCGCCGGCGCCGAAGAGCCGAACGCGGTGCTGCAGATCGGTGCCACCGAAGCCACGCAGATCCCTAACGTGCGCGCCACGCAACAGGCGCTGTACCAAGGTTTGGTCGCCACCAGCACCAACGGCTGGCCGAACGTGAACAACGACATGATGGGCATTCTCGGCAAGGTCGGCGGCAAGCTGATGCCGCCGGGCTTCTACTACAAAACCTTCATGTACCCGCAATCGTTCTGGATGACTTACGAGAAGTACATCCGCAAGGCCGCCGGCCTGGGTCGCTCGCCGACCGAGAACGATCCGGACACCTACGACTACATGAACCGTCACTGCGACGTGCTGGTTGTCGGCGCCGGCCCTGCTGGCCTGGCTGCGGCATTGGCCGCGGCCCGCAGCGGTGCGCGGGTGATCCTGGCCGACGAGCAGGAAGAGTTCGGCGGCAGCCTGCTCGATTCCCGTGAGAGCCTGGATGGCAAGCCAGCGACCGAATGGGTGGCCGCTGTTGTCGCTGAACTCAAGTCGATGCCAGACGTGGTGCTGTTGCCGCGCGCCACGGTGAACGGTTACCACGACCATAACTTCCTGACCATCCACGAGCGCCTTACCGACCACCTCGGTGACCGTGCGCCAATCGGCCAGGTGCGCCAGCGCATCAACCGGGTCCGCGCCAAGCGCGTGGTACTGGCAACCGGTGCCTGCGAACGGCCACTGGTCTACGGCAACAACGACGTTCCCGGCAACATGCTGGCCGGTGCGGTCTCCACCTACGTGCGCCGCTACGGCGTGGCGCCGGGCAAGAAACTGGTGCTGAGCACCAACAACGATCACGCCTATCGCGTGGCGCTGGACTGGCTCGACGCCAGCCTGCAAGTGGTGGCCATCGCCGACGCTCGCAGCAACCCGCGTGGTGCACTGGTGGAAGAGGCGCGCGCCAAAGGCATTCGCATCCTCACCGGCAGCGCCGTGATCGAGGCCCGTGGCAGCAAGCGCGTCACGGGGGCCCGCATCGCCGCCATTGACGTCAAGGCGCACAAGGTCACCAGTCCCGGCGAATGGCTGGACTGCGATCTGGTGGCCAGCTCCGGTGGCTACAGCCCAGTGGTTCACCTGGCGTCGCACCTGGGCGGCAAGCCGATCTGGCGCGAAGACATCCTCGGTTTCGTACCGGGCGAAGCCCCGCAGAAGCGTGTGTGCGTCGGCGGCGTGAATGGCGTCTACAGCCTCGGCGATACCTTGGCCGATGGTTTCGAGGGCGGCGTGCGCGCGGCCACTGAAGCCGGTTTCAAGGCGGTGGAGGGCGTATTGCCCAAAGCCTTGAGCCGCCAGGAAGAGCCGACCCTGGCGCTGTTCCAGGTGCCGCATGAAAAATCCACTGCACGAGCGCCGAAGCAATTCGTCGATCTGCAGAACGACGTCACCGCCGCCGCCATCGAACTCGCCACCCGCGAAGGCTTCGAGTCGGTCGAACACGTCAAACGCTACACCGCACTGGGCTTTGGTACTGACCAGGGCAAGCTGGGCAACGTCAACGGCCTGGCCATTGCGGCCCGCTCGCTGAACGTGAGCATCCCGCAGATGGGCACCACGATGTTCCGGCCGAACTACACGCCGGTGACCTTCGGCGCGATAGCCGGGCGGCACTGCGGGCACATCTTCGAACCGGTACGCTTCACCGCGCTGCATGCCTGGCATGTGAAAAATGGCGCTGAATTCGAAGATGTCGGCCAGTGGAAGCGCCCTTGGTACTTCCCGAAGAACGGTGAAGACATGCACGCTGCGGTCAAGCGCGAATGCAAAGCCGTGCGCGACAGCGTCGGCCTGCTGGATGCCTCGACCCTGGGCAAGATCGATATCCAGGGCCCGGACGCCCGCGAGTTCCTTAACCGCGTCTACACCAACGCCTGGACCAAGCTCGACGTGGGCAAGGCCCGCTACGGTTTGATGTGCAAGGAAGACGGCATGGTCTTCGACGATGGCGTGACAGCCTGTCTGGCGGACAACCATTTCGTGATGACCACCACCACTGGCGGTGCCGCACGCGTGCTGCAATGGCTGGAGATCTATCACCAGACCGAATGGCCGGACCTGAAGGTGTACTTCACTTCGGTCACCGACCACTGGGCGACCATGACCCTGTCGGGCCCCAACAGCCGCAAGCTGCTGAGCGAAGTCACCGACATCGACCTGGACAAGGACGCTTTCCCGTTCATGACCTGGAAAGAAGGCCTGGTGGGTGGTGTACCGGCGCGGGTGTTCCGTATCTCGTTCACCGGTGAACTGTCGTACGAAGTCAACGTGCAGGCCGACTACGCCATGGGCGTGCTCGAGCAGATCGTCGAGGCCGGCAAGAAATACAACCTGACCCCATACGGCACCGAGACCATGCACGTATTGCGGGCCGAGAAGGGCTTCATCATCGTCGGTCAGGACACCGACAGCTCGATGACCCCGGACGACCTGAACATGGGCTGGTGCGTAGGCCGGACCAAACCGTTCTCGTGGATCGGCTGGCGTGGCATGAATCGCGAAGACTGTGTGCGTGAGGACCGCAAGCAACTGGTGGGCCTCAAGCCGATCGACCCGAATGTCTGGCTGCCGGAAGGTGCGCAACTGGTGTTCAACACCAAGCAGGCAATCCCGATGACCATGGTCGGTCATGTGACGTCCAGCTACGCCCACAACTCCCTGGGTTATTCATTTGCCATGGGCGTGGTCAAGGGCGGCCTCAAACGGATGGGCGAGCGCGTCTTCGCGCCTCTGGCCGATGGCAGCGTGATCGAGGCAGAGATTGTTTCTTCGGTGTTCTTCGATCCGAAGGGGGATCGGCAGAATATCTAAAGGGACTTTGGTCCTGTGGGTGGGCAGTTACACCGCGTCGCCTGATTCGCGAGCAAGCCCGCTCCCACAGGATCGAAGTCGCCAAAGGAATTTGAGCCAGGCATCAATCCAATGTGGGAGCGGGCTTGCTCGCGAAGGCGGCAGGACAGTCACCACAAATGCCGGAACAACAAAATTCAAGACAGGTGCTCCATATGACCGCAGTCAACGTGTACCAACAACGCCCAACCACCGGGGCCAAGGCCGAGTCGTCGCTGCACCATGCCGACCTCGCCAGTCTGGTGGGCAAGGGTCGCAAGAACGCCGGCGTGACCGTGCGCGAGAAGAAACTCCTGGGGCACTTGACCCTCCGTGGCGATGGTCATGATCCTGCGTTCGCCGCTGGCGTGCACAAGGCTCTGGGCCTGGAGCTGCCGGGCGCGCTGACCGTCATCGTCAAGGGTGAAACCAGCCTGCAATGGCTCGGCCCGGACGAGTGGCTGCTGGTGGTGCCCAGTGGCGAAGAATTTGCCGCTGAGAAAAACCTGCGTGAAGCCCTGGGCGATCTGCACATCCAGATCGTCAACGTCAGCGGCGGCCAGCAGATCCTCGAGCTGTCCGGCCCGAACGTGCGTGACGTGCTGATGAAATCCACCAGCTACGATGTACACCCCAACAACTTCCCGGTGGGCAAGGCTGTGGGCACGGTGTTCGCCAAGTCGCAACTGGTGATCCGTCATACCGGTGAAGACACCTGGGAACTGCTGATCCGCCGCAGCTTCTCCGATTACTGGTGGCTGTGGTTGCAGGATGCGGCGGCTGAGTATGGATTGAGCGTGCAGGCCTAACAACACGGTCTAAAGCCGGACACTTTTGTGGCGAGGGGATTTATCCCCGCTGGGCTGCGCAGCAGCCCTCAACCAGCCACCTTGGTGTATCAGGCCGATCGCATCAAGCTTTTTGGGGTTGCTTCGCAGCCCAGCGGGGATAAATCCCCTCGCCACAGAGTTCTGTGTTCGGCGGGGCTTATCCATAACAAACAGGAGTCACCGCAATGAGCCGCGCCCCAGACACATGGATCTTGACTGCCGACTGCCCCAGCGTGCTCGGCACGGTGGACGCGGTGACCCGCTTTCTGTTCGAGCAGGGCTGCTACGTCACTGAGCACCACTCCTTCGATGACCGGCTCTCGGGACGTTTTTTTATTCGCGTGGAATTTCGCCAGCCGGATGGCTTCGACGAGCAAAACTTCCGCAGCGGCCTGGCCGAGCGTGCCGAAGCCTTTGGCATGGTCTTCGAACTGACGCCACCCAACTACCGGCCCAAAGTGGTGATCATGGTCTCCAAGGCCGATCACTGCCTCAACGACTTGCTCTACCGCCAGCGCATCGGCCAGTTGTCCATGGACGTCGTGGCCGTGGTGTCCAACCACCCGGACCTCAAGCCCCTGGCCGACTGGCACCAGATTCCCTACTACCATTTTCCCCTGGACCCGAACGACAAGCCCTCCCAGGAGCGGCAGGTGTGGCAGGTGATCGAAGACACCGGCGCCGAGCTGGTGATTCTCGCTCGCTACATGCAAGTGCTCTCGCCGGAGCTGTGCCGCAAACTCGACGGCAAGGCGATCAACATCCATCACTCCCTGCTGCCGGGTTTCAAGGGCGCCAAGCCGTATCACCAGGCCTACAACAAAGGCGTGAAACTGGTCGGCGCCACGGCGCACTACATCAACAACGACCTGGACGAAGGCCCGATCATCGCCCAGGGCGTGGAAGTGGTGGACCACAGCCACTACCCCGAAGACCTGATCGCCAAGGGCCGGGATATCGAAGGGCTGACCCTGGCCCGGGCGGTGGGGTATCACATCGAGAGAAGGGTATTTTTGAACGCCAATCGCACTGTCGTTCTTTAGATTTTCGGGGCCGCTTCGCAGCCCATTCGCGAGCAAGCCCGCTCCCACAGGATGTGTGCCGGCATACAGGTCCTGGTTACACCAGAAAACCCATGGGGAAGCGGGCTTGCTCGCGAAGAGGCCCTTACAGACAACAAAGAAACAAGACACAAGCACTACCCGAGCAATCAACGCGCTGCCTGCCTGGGCAACGCAGTTCCACAAAAACAACAGCGAGGTGAAAGCATGTCTGGCAATCGTGGTGTCGTGTATCTCGGCAACGGCAAGGTCGAAGTACAGAAAATCGACTATCCAAAAATGCAGGACCCGCGTGGCAGGAAGATTGAGCACGGTGTCATCCTGCGCGTGGTCTCCACCAACATCTGCGGCTCCGACCAGCACATGGTGCGCGGCCGCACCACCGCTCAGACCGGTCTGGTCCTGGGCCATGAAATCACCGGTGAAGTGATCGAAAAGGGCAGCGATGTCGAGAACCTGAAAATCGGTGATCTGGTATCTGTTCCGTTCAACGTGGCTTGCGGGCGCTGCCGTTCCTGCAAAGAGCAACACACGGGCGTCTGCCTGACCGTCAACCCGGCCCGTGCCGGCGGTGCCTATGGTTACGTTGACATGGGCGACTGGACTGGTGGCCAGGCCGAATACGTGCTGGTGCCGTACGCCGACTTCAACCTGCTGAAGCTGCCGGACCGCGACAAGGCCATGGAGAAAATCCGCGACCTGACTTGCCTGTCCGACATCCTGCCGACCGGCTACCACGGCGCCGTTACCGCCGGCGTTGGTCCTGGCAGCTCCGTCTACATCGCGGGTGCCGGTCCGGTTGGCCTGGCGGCTGCCGCTTCCGCCCGCCTGCTGGGTGCCGCTGTGGTCATTATCGGTGACGTCAACCCGATCCGCCTGGCCCACGCCAAGGCCCAGGGTTTTGAAATCGCCGACCTGTCCAAAGACACTCCGCTGCACGAACAGATCGCCGCGCTGCTGGGCGAACCGGAAGTCGACTGCGCCGTTGACGCTGTGGGCTTCGAAGCCCGTGGTCACGGCCATGAAGGCGTCAAGCACGAAGCTCCGGCCACCGTGCTCAACTCGTTGATGGGTGTGGTTCGCGTGGCTGGCAAGATCGGTATCCCTGGCCTCTACGTCACCGAAGACCCGGGCGCAGTCGATGCTGCGGCGAAAATGGGCAGCCTGAGCATCCGCTTCGGCCTCGGCTGGGCCAAATCCCACAGCTTCCATACCGGCCAGACCCCGGTGATGAAGTACAACCGCCAGCTGATGCAGGCGATCATGTGGGACCGCATCAACATCGCAGAAATCGTCGGCGTACAGGTCATCAGCCTGGACGACGCGCCTAAAGGTTATGGCGAGTTCGATGCGGGCGTACCGAAGAAGTTTGTGATTGATCCGCATAAGTTGTTCAGTGCGGCGTAAGCGCCTCGCAAAAGTGAAGAGGGCGACGTGATGTCGCCCTTTTTTACGTTTTGCTTTTCAATTCAGATGAGGTCATTGCCTGGAGAGGAATCGGTGCCTTGCTATTGCGTCATCACTCTCGTGGCCTGCATGCCGTTGGGACCTTTCTCTACTTCAAAGGAAACAAGTTGCCTTTCTTTCAGGGTTTTATAACCCTCGCCCGCGATCGCCGAATAATGAACGAACAGTTCATCACCTCCTGTGCGACAAGTAATAAATCCATAGCCTTTTGCATCGTCGAACCACTTAACGGTTCCTGTGATTCTGTCGTTCATTTTTATTATCCTGCCTGCCCGAGTGAACAAAGACGCAGGGACTGCCGTGTGCCCTTTGCCTCGTTTTCGTTGACACGGGTGCAGCGTAGAGGCGGCACGCCGCGATGCCTACTGTCAGAGTTGACAGTGGCCAATGCCGATAGGAAATAACGGATCCTTCGAGATATTCAGATGAATCAGGTTTAACCGTCAAAAGCTCAGATTGAAGTAATCGGCGGTTATCAACTTACAGTCCTCGGTGTCCGAGCTCTCGCAACGATTGTCTTCCCATGGCGAAAATCCTGGCTCCACGACCTGGAGATACTCCAGCGTCAGATTGATTTCGCCGTATCTACAGGTGATGGTCGCCCGCGTGGGTGTCTGCTCATCGTCGTCGGGCTCATCCATAGCGTATTCGACACCGTTGAATTGCAGCAGCGCCGGATCGACCACGTCCACCAGGCTTTGGCTCTGCCATTGGCGATCATCGCGTACTTCGACCGAGTAGACATCTTCCACGGATTCAATCTTTCTGTGGATATCAGTGACGGCGGGGCAGGTTATTTCATCGGCTTGGACATGGCCGACAAACAGCATCAGTAATCCCGCCACTTTCCCCAGTGTGTTTTGCATGTGCCGGGCCCCCAAGCCTTGGTTTGTCTCTATGGTTTGCGGCTTTTTCCGGGCGGGCTACTGTCAGTACTGACAGTTATTCATGCCAATTTTGAATAACAAAAGGAGGGGCTGTTGAGGCTTGGCGATAACGCTTCCACTGTCTGGGTTATGTAAGGCGGTGTCGCATGAGTTGGCGGGCATTGGGGCAATGAAAGGCGTGCCGGGCATATGGCCTGTGTGGGGGAACAATCCTCGCCTGTCCCAGTCAAACGCACGATTTTGCGCCGCCCCTCTGTGGGCGGTTTTTTCATGGCTCAAGAGGATGTCCGGGATGAAGGTTTCACGCGGTTTTGCACTGTCTTGCCTGCTTGCGCTGGCAACCAGCCCGGCCTTCGCGCAGTTCAGCCTCAGTGATGCGGCCAATGCGGTGGCGGCGATGCAGGGCGATCAGCAGGGGGAGGGCGCCGTGGCCGCTGCGCCGCAAGCCGCCGGCTTGCTCAATACCCTGGGCTCGGAGCTAAAGATTACGCCGGAACAGGCCATCGGTGGTGCCGGAGCGATGTTGGGGCTGGCGAAAAACCGGCTCAGCGAACCGCAATTTTCCGAACTGAGCAGAAGTGTGCCGGGCCTGGATCAGATCGCGGGCAACAACGCCATTGGTGGGCTGAATGGCTTGGGTGGCCTGGGCGGTTTGCTCGGTGGTGGGGCGGACAAAAACGCCTTGCTCGACGGCCTGCTGGGTAACGTCAAGGACACCCACGACCTGAACAACGCCTTCAGCGCGCTGGGCATGGACAGCGGCATGATCGGCCAGTTTGCCCCGGTGATCCTCCAATACCTCGGCCAGCAGGGCGTGGCCAGTTCGCTGCTGCAGAATCTGGGCGGCATCTGGGGCGCCGGCGCAGGCATCTGATCAGCCGCGCTCGCTGCGCAAGGCGGCGATGCGCTGATCTTTTTCGATCCAGAGCTGGTTGACCCAGCTCTGGACGTGCTGGCGAAACACCGGATCGTTTTCGTAATCACCTTGCCACAGCGCCGGGTCCAGCTCGCGGGTCTGGATGTCGATAATGACCTTCGGCACCGCACCGCTGATCAAATCCCAGAATCCCGGCGTCCGTTCCTGGGGGTACACCACTGTCACGTCCAGCACCGCGTCCAGTTGCTCGCCCAGCGCCGCCAGCACGAATGCCACGCCACCGGCCTTGGGTTTGAGCAGATGGGTGAAGGGTGACTGTTGCTGTTGGCTCTTGGCGGCGGTGAAGCGTGTGCCTTCGAGGTAGTTCACCACGGTGACCGGTTGGCGCTTGAACAGCTCGCAGGCCTGACGGGTGATTTCCAGGTCCTTGCCGGCCAGTTCCGGGTTTTTTGCCAGGAAGGCCTTGGTGTAGCGCTTCATGAACGGGTAATCCAGCGCCCACCAGGCCAGGCCCAGGAACGGTACCCAGATCAGCTCTTTCTTGAGGAAAAACTTGAAGAACGGCGTACGCCGGTTGAGAGCCTGGATCAGCGCGGGGATGTCGACCCAGGACTGGTGATTGCTGATAACCAGATAGGAAGTGTCGCGGCGCAAGTCGCCACCGCCACGTATTTCCCAGCGGGTGGGGATGCACAGGGCAAAGATCAATTTGTCGATTTCGGCCCAGGTTTCGGCGATCCACATCACTGCCCACGAGGCGTAGTCGCGAAGACGCCCGGGCAGGACCAGTTTGAGCAACGCGAACACCATCAACGGCCCGAACAGCACCAGGGTGTTGAGCAACAGCAGCAGGGTGACAAAACAGCCGGTGAGCAGGCGGCGCATAGATGACTCTTGCAAACAGGTGGGCGGGCCATGATAAGCAGCTTCGGGCGGCAGGCCAAATCGAGGTGAAACGAGCAGCCTGTGGCGAGCGAAGTGATCTGTGGGAGCAAAGCTTGCTCGCGATGAAGGTAATACCATTTCTCTGGAACCGTGGTGGCTGTATCGCGAGCAAGCTTTGCTCCCACAGACCCCCTTTCCCCGGCAGAGATGTTCTTGACGCCAACCGAACGAATTGACGAGCCACGGTCTAAAATTCCGCTGCCCACCCTTACAAAGGAAGTCCATTACGTGAAATCCCTTCTTGCCCTGCTTTCCCTGGTGGCCCTGCCAGTGCTGGCCGTCGAGCCGACCCTGTACGGGCGCTACGAATACATCGCGCTGCCGGAAATCGGTGGTGAAGTGCTCAAGGCCAAGATGGACACCGGCGCCCTGACGGCCTCGCTGTCGGCCAAGGACATCGAAACCTTTACCCGCGACGGCGAGGACTGGGTGCGATTCCGCCTAGCGACCAAAGGCGCGAGCAACAAGCTCTTTGAGCATAAAGTCGCCCGCATCAGCAAGATCAAGACCCGTTCCGAGGAGGACGAAGACGACGACGAATCGGCTGCGCCCAGCAAACGTCCGGTGGTGGAGCTTGAAATGTGCCTGGGTGACGTCAAACGTACCGTTGAGGTCAACCTGACGGACCGCAGCAGCTTCAACTACCCGCTGCTGATCGGCGCCAAGGCCCTGCGTGAGTTCGACGCGGCGGTGAACCCGGCCCGACGCTATACCGCGGACAAGCCCGACTGCTGATTTCCCTGATTGACGTGCCCCCGGGGTTGGGGCACCGTTCCGGCAACTTTACTGTCGGGCGCGGACGCCATGCCTCACATTCTGATTGTCGAAGACGAAGCGGCCATTGCCGATACGCTGGTGTTTGCCCTGCAAGGGGAGGGTTTCGGCACCACCTGGCTGAGCCTCGGCGCCGCGGCGCTTGAGCATCAGAAAAACACCCCGGCAGACCTGATCATCCTCGACGTGGGCCTGCCGGATATCAGTGGGTTCGAGACGTGCAAAAATCTCAGACGTTTCAGCGACGTTCCGGTCATCTTTCTTACAGCCCGGGATGCTGAGATCGACCGGGTGGTGGGGCTGGAGATCGGGGCCGACGATTATGTGGTCAAACCGTTCAGCCCTCGGGAAGTGGCGGCAAGGGTTCGCGCGATCCTCAAGCGGGTCGCGCCGCGACCGTCCCCCGATTTGGGCGCCGGGCTATTTCATGTCGACACCGAGCGGGTGCAGATCAACTATCGGGGCAAACCCCTGAACCTCACCCGCCACGAATTTCGCCTGTTGAACTGTCTGCTGGAGCAACCCGAGCGTGTGTTCAGCCGCGAACAACTGCTCGACGCCCTAGGTGTGGCCAGTGATGCCGGTTACGAGCGCAGCATCGACAGCCACATCAAGAGCGTGCGCGCCAAGTTGCGTCTGGTCAGGGCCGAGGCTGAGCCGATCCAGACTCACCGTGGCCTCGGTTACAGCTACAGCCCGGGGCATAGCTGATGTCGCTGGGTATCCGGATTTTCCTGGTGTATGTGCTGTTCATCGGTTTGACCGGGTATTTCGTCCTCAACACGGTGATGGAAGAAATACGCCCCGGCGTGCGCCAGTCCACCGAAGAAACCCTGGTGGACACCGCCAACCTGATGGCCGAGATCCTGCGGGACGATTTCAAGGCCGGCACCCTCAACCAGAACCGCTGGCCGCAACTGCTCAAGGCTTACGGTGAGCGCCAGCCGGCGGCATCGATCTGGGGTTTGCCAAAGAATCAGGTCAACCATCGCATCTACGTCACGGACGCCAAGGGCATCGTGGTGCTCGACTCCAGCGGTGTGGCGGTGGGCCAGGACTATTCGCGCTGGAACGACGTCTACCTGACTCTGCGCGGGCAATACGGCGCACGCTCGACCCGCAGCGTTGCCGATGATCCAACGTCTTCGGTGATGCACGTAGGCGCGCCGATTCGCGACAACGGCCGGATTATCGGGGTGGTCACCGTGGCCAAGCCCAACAGTTCGCTGCAACCCTATGTCGACCGCACCGAGCGGCGCCTGTTGGCGTACGGCGCCGGGTTGATCGGCCTGGGGCTGCTGTTGGGCGCCGTGCTGTCGTGGTGGCTGAGCGCGGCGTTGCGGCGCTTGACCGCTTATGCCGAGGCCGTCAGCCAGGGGCAACGGGTGGAGGTGCCGCATTATCGCGGCGGCGAGTTCGAACAATTGGCGGGTGCGGTTGAACACATGCGTACCCAGCTGGAAGGTAAGGCCTACGTCGAGCGCTACGTGCACACCCTGACTCACGAGCTCAAAAGCCCGCTGGCGGCGATCCGTGGTGCCGCCGAGCTGCTCCAGAGCGACATGCCGACGGCCCAGCGCCAGCGTTTCGTCAGCAACATCGACAACGAAAGCGTGCGCATGCAGCAGTTGATCGAGCGTTTGCTCAACCTGGCCCAGGTCGAGCAGCGACAGGGACTGGAAGAAAAGATTGCCGTACCGCTGGCGGCATTGATGGACGAACTGCTGGAAGCCCGCAGCGGCTGGATCGAAAGCCGGCAGTTGCGGATCGAGCGGCACATTGCTGTGGACCTGACATTGACCGGGGAGCCGTTTCTGTTGCGTCAGGCCCTGGGCAATTTGCTGGAAAACGCCCTGGACTTCACACCCGTCAACGGGTTGTTGCGCATGAGTGCCGAGCGTGTCGGCAACCGCGTCGAGATCCGGCTGTTCAATCAGGCCGAACCGATTCCCGACTACGCCCTGCCGCGCCTGAGTGAACGCTTCTACTCCCTGCCGCGCCCCGACAGTGGCCGCAAGAGCACCGGTTTGGGGCTCAACTTTGTGGAGGAAGTGGTGCAGTTGCATGCCGGGCAATTCAGTATTGGCAATGTCGAGGGTGGGGTTGAGGTGGTTCTGCGGTTGCCCTGAAGCCGAGGCGCGGCTTTCGCGAGCAAGGACTGCGCTGAACCTGTGGGAGCGGGCTTGCTCGCGAAGGGGCCCGTTCAGTCTCCACACAATCTCCACAATCTCTCCATAACCCCAGCACACAGCCACCCCAGACTCTCTCTCATTCGAACAGGGAGAGCCCCACATGAACCGCAGCCTCGCCATAAAACTGGGCATGATCGCCCTATTGATCCTCCTGCTGATGATCCCGTTGTTGATGATCAACGGCCTCATCGACGAGCGTCAGGAGCTGCGCGACGATGTGCTGCAGGATATCGCCCGCAGTTCCAGTCACAGCCAGCAACTGATCGGGCCGATGATCGTGGTGCCGTTTCGCAAGGATGTGCGGGTCTGGAACACCAACGAGAAGACCGGCGTGCGTTTCCTGGAAACCGTCGAGCAAAGCGGTGAGTTGTATTTTCTGCCGGAGCAATTGGACATCGACGGCCAGATCCGCACAGAAACCCGTGCACGCGGGATCTACGAGGCGCGGTTGTTTCATGCCGACAACCGGATCGACGGCCACTTCAAGGTGCCTGAGCGTTTCGGCGTGGCCACCAAGGATTTTGCCGACTACCGCTTTGACGAGCCGTACCTGAGCGTGGGCATCAGCGACATCCGCGGCATCGAGAATGCACTGACCCTGACACTCAACCAGCAGACCGTCGATTTCCTGCCCGGCTCGCGGATCGGCTGGCTGGGGCAGGGCGTGCATGTGCCGCTGCCAATGGTCACGGCCCAGGGCAGTACTGAGCTGACCTTCGGTTTCGACCTGCGGCTGCAAGGCACCGGTCAGTTACAGATTCTGCCGGTAGGTAAATCCACCCAAGTGCACCTGTCGGCCGACTGGCCGCACCCCAGCTTCATCGGCAACTACCTGCCTACCCAGCGCGACATCAATGAGCAGGGCTTCAGTGCCGACTGGCAGACGTCGTTTTTCTCTACCAACCTGCTGGAAACCCTGCAAGCCTGCGAGCCAAGCGATGGCTGTGAAGCGTTTCGCAGCCGTGCCTTTGGTGTGAGTTTTATCGACCCGGTGGACCAATACCTCAAGAGCGACCGGGCGATCAAATATGCATTGCTGTTCATAGCGCTGACGTTTGCCGGGTTCTTTCTCTTCGAAGTGCTCAAGAGCCTGGCGGTGCATCCGGTCCAGTACGCCTTGGTGGGTGTGGCGCTGGCGTTCTTTTACCTGTTGCTGCTGTCCCTGTCGGAACACATCGGTTTTGCCCTGGCGTATCTGGTGTCAGCCAGTGCCTGTGTGCTGCTGATCGGGTTCTATGTCTGCCATGTGTTGCGCAGCGTGAGCCATGGTTTGGGGTTTTCGGCGGGGTTGGCGGGCTTGTACGGTTTGCTCTATGGATTGTTGAGTGCCGAGGACTACGCCTTGCTAATGGGTTCGCTGTTGCTGTTCGGTCTGCTCGGTGTGTTCATGGTCTTGACCCGTAAGCTGGACTGGTATCGGGTCGGAGCGAAGCCGGCGGCGGCGATGACGTTCGATCTGGGAGAGGTGAAATGAGCCGGTCGCTGGGGTTGCGCGCAGATCGGCAATGGCGGGAAGTGTTGGTGATGCGCATAGCGCAGTTGTTTCCCTTGGATTCGGTGCGCTGCCATCGCGGGCAAGCCTTGCTCCCACAG
>NZ_JABWQV010000103.1 GCF_014268615.1 Pseudomonas tehranensis
TCATCGCGGGCAAGCCTTGCTCCCACAGAGATTGACTCCCACATTAGGGGGCACGGTGTCAGTCTTGGGATTTGGCTCTGCGAGCCTTGAAAAACTCACTTAGCACCGCACTGCACTCTTCAGCCAGCACCCCGCCCTCGAACATCACTCGATGATTCAGGAACCCCTGACTAAAAAATTGCCCCTGGCTCTGCACGATGCCGGCCTTGGGCTCCAGGGCGCCGTAGACGACCCGGGCGATGCGCGAGTGGACGATGAGTCCGGCGCACATGCTGCAGGGCTCCAGCGTCACATAGAGGGTACTGCCCGGCAGACGATAGTTGCTGACAGCCTGGGCGGCGGCGCGGATGGCGACCATTTCCGCGTGGGCGCTGGGGTCATGTCCGCTGATCGGGCAGTTGAAGCCGCGCCCGATGATCTCACCGTCCTGCACCAGCACCGCGCCCACCGGCACTTCCCCCAGTGCCGCGCCTTGTGCGGCGAGGGCCAGGGCTTCACGCATGAAATCCTGGTCACGGCTGCGATCAATGATCCGGGCAGGACGAATCTGGCGCATCACGCCACCTCGATGGCGGCCATCAGGCCGGTTTCCATGTGGTCGATCACATGGCAATGGAACATCCACACCCCCGGGTTATCCGCCACCAGCGCGACCTGCGCCCGCTCGTTCTTGCCCAGCAGATAGGTGTCGGTGAAATACGGGATGACCTTGTGCCGGTTGGAAGCAATCACTTTGAAGCTCATGCCGTGCAAATGGATCGGATGCTGGTACTGAGTCATGTTCTTCAATTCGAAAATGTAGCTCTGGCCTTTCTTCAGCGTGGCGATTGGCCGGTCGGCGCAGGTCTTGTCGGTGATGTCCCAGGCCTTGCCGTTGATCTGCCAAAGGCTGGGCGGTTTGCCGTTGTCGACGTTGACCGACACCGAACCGACCCACTCGAAATTGAAGTTGAGTTTCTCGGCATTGGCCAGGTCGGGCTCAGCCACCGGGTTAGGTGGCAGCGCGGGCGGCCACTGGGCCGGCGCCTCGTTGTTGGGCACGGAGCGCAACGTGCCCAGGCGCACCGGGCCATTGCGCAATGACAACTCTTCCCCGGCCGGCGGCGCCTTGATCGCCAGACAAATACGCATGCCCGGCCCCAGCCAGTATTCCTTGCCCAACGGGCGCGGCTCGACAGGGTTGCCGTCCAGGGCGTAGATCTGCGCCTCGACGCCAGGAATGTTGATGCGATAAGTCAGGGTATTGTCCAGGTTCAGCAAGCGTACCCGGGTGATCTGTCCGGCTGGCAGATCAATGACCGGCAGCGACACGCCGTTGATGGTCGACAGACGCCCGGCCGTCCCGCCACGGGCTGCTTCACGGGGAATACTGAAGGCGACGAACTCGCCTTGCTCATCCACATGCCAGTTCTTCAGGCTCAGGGTCTGCTCGTATTTGAAGCCGGTGGGCTCGCGCTCTTCGACAATCAAGGGCCCGACAAGCCCGCGACCCAGTTCTTCGCTGCTGTTGACGTGGGGGTGATACCAGTAGCTGCCGGCGTCCGGCACGCGGAACTTGTAATCGAAATACTCACCCGGCAGCACCGGCAATTGCGAGACATACGGCACGCCGTCCATCTCCAGCGGCAGCCGGATACCGTGCCAGTGAATGGTGGTCGCCACCGGCAGGTGATTGATGAAGCGCACCCGCAACCATTCGCCCTGGCGCACCCGCAATTCGGTGCCCGGTGCCGACGGACCAAAGGCCCAGGCCTGGGTCTTGTGCCCGGCCACCAGCTCGACGTCCAGCGGAGCCGCGATCAACTCATAGTCGTGACCGGCCTCGGCATCGGCCATCTTGCCCAACCAATACCGCGATGCCCCACCTGCACCCACGCCAACGACAACAAGACCGGCCAGGCCACCGAGTATTTGGCGACGGGTAAAGGACATGAACGCAACCACCTTTGAATCTGCGGCGAACCGGCAGGTCCGCAAAAGGCGAATACGATACACCCGCAGATGAGAAACAGTAAGAGCGGTTATGACCAAGGGCTGCCATCCTGCTGATGGACAATCTGTGGCGAGGGTATTGATTTCCTTGCCACAGATCGAATACCGCAGGCTCCGGCTCAGGCTTGCAAGCCGGTAATCAGATGCACCACGCCGTTTCCCAGCGTCATTACCCCGGCGACCCCGGCCGCACTCAGCCCCGGCCGGTCGATTCGTCCCACATCTCGCAATTCCACCCGCAGCCGCGTCAATGCCACCGGCTGATGGGATTTGAGGTTATCCACGCCGCCCAGCGCGGCGACGATGGCCGGTGACAGCTCATCAACCGCTGTCGCTGGCCTGGGCTCTTCCGGTACCAGGTCCGGGGTCAGGGCTTTCCAGAATGCCTGTTGCAGTTTGTCGAACATGTTCAATGCTCCATGGCCAGGGTGGCCGGACTGGCCGTGGGTGAATGAATACGCAAGAGGTCGCGCACTTGCTCGGCGCTTTCCTGGCCCAAGGCCTGTTGGGCCAGCGTACGGCATTCGCGCAGATCCCATTCACGCACGCAGGCCTTGATGGCCGGAATCAACGGCACACTGACCGATAGCTCATCCACGCCAAGGCCAAGTAACACCGGCACCGCCAAGGTTTCCGACGCCAGCGCGCCACACACCCCGACCCATTTGCCATGGGCGTGAGCGGCCTCGACCGTCCGGGCAATCAGGCGCAGCACCGACGGATGCAGGCCATCGGCCTGGCTGGCCAAGCGCGGGTGGTCGCGATCCATGGCCAGGGTGTATTGGGTCAGGTCGTTGGTCCCGATGGAGAAGAAATCCACTTCAGGAGCAAACAGGTCGGCCATCAGGGCCGCCGCCGGAACTTCGATCATGATGCCCAGCTTCGGCGTTTGCGGCAGGCCCAGGTTGCGCACTTCTTCGTCCAGCATCTGCCGCGCCACGCGCAACTCCGACAGTTGGGTGACCATTGGCAGCATGATGTGCAGCCGCGTCATGCCCGAACAGGCGAGAATTGCCCGGAACTGTTCGCGCAACAACTGGGGGCGCTCCAGGCACAGGCGAATACCGCGCATGCCCAAGAACGGATTGGCCTCGCGGGCCATCGGCACATAGGCCAGCGGCTTGTCCCCACCCACATCCAGGGTACGCACCACCAGATTGCGCTCGGCCCCCAGGGCCCGAGCGACGGCGCTGTACAAGGCCGCTTGCTCGTCATGACCAGGTGGGTGCGCGCGATCGAGGTAAAGCAGTTCGGAGCGCAACAACCCGACACCTTCGCCTCCCAGGGTCATGGCCTGCTCCACGTCCTGTAACGACCCCACATTGGCACTCACTTCGACTCGATGACCATCAAGGGTACGGGCCGCCAAGGCCGATTGTTCAAGGTCACGCCGCTGCCGTCGCAACTGTCGGTCACGGGAGGCCTGGAGTTGTTCAATCCGCATCGGATCTGGATTCAAGTGCAGTTCGCCGCTGTCGGCGTCCAGCAACACCGGGGTGCCGTTGGCGAGGGTCAATACCTGCTCAGGCACGCCACACAACGACGGCAGGCCCAGCGCACGAGCCAGGATCGCCACATGGCTGGTAGCACCGCCACCCACCGTGACGAAACCGGCGATTCGCGAGGTGTCCAGGTTGGCGGTCTGGGATGGCGTCAGCTGCGCGGCCACCAGAATCGCCTGCTCGGGCAGATCCCAGACGTGGTCCCGTACGCCGAGAATCAGCTTGAGGACCCGATGCCCGACATCGGACAGGTCCATCGCGCGCTCGGCCAGCAGGGCACTGCCCGATTGCTGGAACTGCCTGGCGGTGGTTTCGGTCGTGGTTTTCCAGGCAAAGGCCGCACTCTTGCCTTCGACGATCAAATTCCGAGCCTGCTCCAGCAAGGTGGGGTCTTCCAGCAACTCCTGATGAGCGCTAAAAATCTGGGCCTGGACGCTGCCCGCACTCTCGCTCTGCAACGCCTTCAATGCCTGGTTCGCCTGGTTCAACGCCTGGTCCAGAAGGGCCTGCTCGGTCTCGATTCCCGCACCTGGCTCTTGCACTTCCAACGTCTGGGTGGCGATCTGCACCACCACGCCCGACACCGAGCCTGGCGAGGCACACACGCCTTGCCAGCGATCAGGCGTGGCCGGTTCGACGCACATGGGCACTTCTGGCGTTGGCTGCGCCCGGACGGATTCGCCGCAGCCCGCCAACAATAGTTGCGTCAGTGCCTCAAGCGCCTGTTCGGCCTGTGGACCGGCGGCACTGATCTGCAAACTGTCGCCCTGGCCCGTCTGCAACGCCATGATCGCCACCACGGATTTGGCATTGGCGCTGGCTTGCTGCTTGTGCAAGCAGATGTCCGCATCAAAGCCTTTGGCTGCCTGGGCGAACACCGCAGCGGGACGCGCATGCAGACCGCTGTCATTCGGCAGGATCAGCGCCTTGGAAAACAGCACCGAGCCCTGTTGCGCCTGTGCGTCCTGCCCTTGTGTCCCTTGACTCACCTGCAACAGCGGCTGACCGCTTTCCACACAGGACGACTGGGCCGGTATCAGGATGAAGTCTTCGCCAGTGACCACCAGCATCAACGTCAACAGACTGCGCGCGTGCAAGGCGATGTAGTCGGCATCGAAATCGATCAGTGGTTGCCCGACCTCGACTCGTTGACCTATTTCTACCCGGGAAGTAAAGCCCTTGCCCGCCAGGTTCACCGTGTCCAAGCCGATGTGCATCAACACCTGAACGCCGTTGTCACCGGTGACACTCACCGCATGGGCGCTGTCCTGGAGCGTGCCGACGACACCGGAGAGCGGCGCGCAAAGGGTCTGCGAAGTTGGATCGATGCAGATTCCATCCCCCACTACACGGTTGGAGAAGACCGGATCAGGCACGTTGTCCAAGGGCATCAAGACCCCGGACAACGGTGCGAGCAATTGCAAAGGTTGCGTTGTGTTCATGACTTCACCTGCTGCTGTCTGTTCTTTTCGCATCGCGGGCATGGAAAGTCCACCGACCCGCGCCACACGGGTCATTTCCACCAGTACTCGACCTGCACGCCCACGTTGGAACCATGCCGCGTGCCGCCAAATGCACCGGTGTCGGACAGCGCCGAACCGGCCGCCAATTCATTGGCTGCGCGCTGGGCCGCCGCGTTCCAACTGGCGTAGGTGTAATACAGTCGTACTTCCGGGCGAGCCCAGAATTCCGGGCCCTTGGGCGACCAAGTAGGGGCAAAGGTGAATTTGCTCAGCTTGCGCGTTCCATCACTGGCCTGCACTTGATCATGACCCAGTTCGGCCACCAGCTTGAACTGATCAGTGATGGCGTAGGCCGGGCGAACCCCCAACGACAGCCAGTCCTGGTCGGCACCCTCGGGGCGGATATCCTTCTGGTACACCGCCTGCACCTGCCCGCCGAAACGCGGCGTGACCTGCCAATCGAAAAACTCCACCAGACGATAGCTCTTGTTGCTGTCGTCCAGCCCGGTGTCGCCGGTATAACCCAGCCCGGTGCCGGGCCCTTCGCCATATTGCAAAGCCAGTTTATTCTTGCCGCCAAGGAAGCCCTGCTGCACATGCTGGGCGGTCAAGGCCCAACCGCGATGAGCGTCGCGACGATTCGCTTGGTCGATGAAGCTCACGCCGAACTCCAGCTCGCCACCGGGGTTGGTATCGAAGCCGCCGACGTTGAAATCATGCCGGTTGACCGGATCTTTCTGGTACAGGTTGTCCTTGCGCGAAAAGGCGTAGCTGTATTTCAGCCCGCCGATCAACACGTCCTCGATTCCGGCCCCGGTGGCGCTCTGGTTCCAGTAGTAGAAATCGGAAATATGGATGTCGTTACGTTTGTAGTAACGCCGACCGGCCCAGAGCGAGCCTCCGTTCAGGCTGGGCATGTTCGACCACTGGGCATACATCTGCGGCATCCGAGCCGCACCGTTTTCGCCCTGGAAAGTCGGCGTGCGGTCGTAACGGTTATACAGCGACGCCATGCCATCCACGCTCAGCACCGAGCCATCGTCGAGGGTGAAAAGATCCTGGCGCAGCTCCAGTTCGCCATATTGTTCGCACTCGTTGCCCAATCGGTATTTGCTTTGCGCCCCGGGCAACTGGAAACAGGATTGGGAGCGGCCATTGGTGGCGCTGCCGACGCCACTGCGCAGGTAGCCGGAGAACTCCAGAGCCTGGGCCGGGAATGGCAATGTCAGGCAGATACAAGACACCGCAAGTCCACGATTTATTGTTGTTTTCATATGCCGCCCTTTCTTTTTTATTGTTTTTTGATGCACTTCAATCTGCCTTCGCCTGCCAACAAATGGACGACAAAGGGCACACGGTGCGTCGAGCGCAACGTGGTCGCTATCAAGCAATGCGTCGTCAGAAATGACGTTTATTCAGTCGCTCAGGTGCAACACAAACGACTCGTAGGGGCGTAGGAACAATCGTCGCTCACGGTGTTGGCGGTCGTAGTTGCCGATCACCCATCGTTGCTTCGTGCCTCCGGAGAGAATCCCTTCGGGCAACTGGACTTCGCAGTCGCCACCATAAAAGTGGCTGACGACCAGCAGGCGCTCGCCTTGCCCTTCGCGCAGGTACGCCCACACATGGGGATGCTCGGGCAGTAGCAGGCGATAGACCCCGTCCTGGATCAGCGCTTCGCTGCGGCGCAGGGCAATCAAGCGACGGTAGTAATGCAGCACCGAGGTCGAGTCTTGCAGTTGCTGCTCGACGTTGATGAAGGCCGCATTGTCGGGTACGTCGATCCAGGGTTGGGCATGGCTGAAGCCGGCGTTCGGCCCGGCAGTCCATTGCATCGGCGTGCGCCCGTTGTCGCGGGACTTTTGCATGATCGGCGCCATGGCCTCGGCTTCAGGCACACCGGCGTTGCGCTTGAGGCGGTAGATGTTCAGGGTTTCCACATCGCGGTATTGATCGATGTGATCGAAGCCCGGATTGGTCATCCCCAGTTCCTCGCCCTGGTACACGAAGGGGGTGCCCTGGAGAAAGTGCAGCGCGGTGGCGAGCATCTTCGCCGAGACCACCCGATACTCTCCGTCATGGCCGAAACGTGATACCACCCGCGGCTGATCGTGGTTACACCAGAACAGTGCGTTCCAGCCGCCACCGGCCTGCATGCCGATCTGCCAGTCGGAAAGGATGCGCTTGAGTTCAAGAAAGTCGAAGTCGGCCCGCACCCACTTTTGCAGGTTCGGGTAATCCACTTTCAAATGATGGAAGTTGAAGGTCATCGACAACTCCCGTGAGTCCGGGCACGAGTAACGAATGCAGTGTTCAAGGTTGGTGGACGACATCTCGCCGACGTTGATCAGGTCGAAACCTTCGAAGACTTCCCGGTGCATGTCCTGCAGATAGCGGTGTACGTTCGGGCCATCGGTATAGAAACGTCGGCCATCGGTGTGATCGTCAGGAAAGTCGGCCGGCTTGGAGATCAGGTTGATCACATCGAGACGGAAACCACCCACGCCCTTGTCCCGCCAGAAGCGCATCATCTTGAACACTTCGGCGCGCACCCGAGGGTTGTCCCAATTCAGATCGGCCTGGGTGTGGTCGAACAGGTGCAAGTAATACTGGCCGGTCTGCGCTTCGTACTCCCAGGCAGAACCACCGAATTTTGACTCCCAACTGTTGGGCTGGTCGCGCCAGATATAGAAATCACGGTATGGGTTGTCGAGGCTGCTGCGGGCGGCCTGGAACCAGGGATGCTCGATGGAAGTGTGGTTGACCACGATATCGAGCATCAGCTTGATGCCGCGCCTGTGAGCTTCGGCGATCAACAACTCGCAATCGGCCATGGTGCCGTAGCTGGGGTCAATGGCGTAGTAATCGCTGATGTCGTAGCCATTGTCCCGTTGTGGGGAACGCAGGAAAGGGGTGAGCCACAGGTAATCCACACCCAGCCAGTGCAGGTAGTCGAGCTTGTCCACGACGCCCAGCAAATCACCGGTTGCCTGGCCGCCATGGCTGTAGAAACTCTTCGGATAAATCTGGTAGATCACTGAGCGTTGCCAGTCTTGCATGGCGAGATTCCTTCAGTCTGTTTGCTACTGATCCGGGGGCCTCATCGCGGGCCAGCCCGGATCTCACAAGTGTCAGGCGACCCGATATCCCGGCCGGACGATCTTCATGCTCAATGCACAGGTCAGGGCAAAGGGCACGCTCATGGCGATGACCATGCCGATCACGAACATCGGTATGGCGTCGGGAACGATTGAAATGAAACCCGGCAAGCCTCCTACGCCAATGGCCGAAGCCTTGATCTTGTTCAACGAGAGGAAAATGCAGCCCAGGGCCGAGCCGGCCAAGGCGCAGTAAAAGGGGAATTTGTAGCGCAGGTTGACCCCGAACATCGCCGGTTCCGTGATGCCGAAGTAAGCGGAAATCGCCGAGGTGGACGCCATGCTCTTGTCCCGGACATTGCGGGTCATGTAGAACACCGCCAGCGCTGCGCTACCCTGGGCCAAGTTGGACATGACGATCATCGGCCAGATAAAGGTCCCGCCCTGGGTCGAGATCAACTGAAGGTCCACCGCCAGGAACATGTGGTGCATGCCGGTGACCACCAGTGGCGCATAGAGCAGGCCGAAAATCGCGCCGCCAATCACTGGCGCCAGGTCGAACAACGCCACCATGCCTTCGGTGATCAGGATCCCGAGGTGCCGGGTGACCGGCCCGATGATAGCGAGGGCCAGCACCCCGGTGACCACGATGGTGGTGATGGGAATCACCAGCAGCTGGATAGCGTTGGGCACCCTGGCACGCAACCACTTCTCGATCACGCTCATGACATAGGCCGCCAGCAGGATCGGCAGGATCTGCCCCTGATAGCCGACTTTTTCGATCTGGAACCAGCCGAAGATGTCGAAATAGGGCAGGCTCTGGCCTTCCAGTCCCGCCACGGCCTTGCCGTAGTTCCAGGCGTTGAGCAGGTCCGGGTGGACCAGCATCAGGCCCAGCACGATGCCGAGGATTTCACTGCCGCCAAAACGCTTGGCCGCCGACCATCCCACCAGTGCCGGAAGAAAGACGAAGGACGTGTTGGCCATCAGGTTGATCAGGCTCCAGACACCGTCCAGGTTCGGATACGCGTCGAGCAACGTCTGGTCGGCAATGAACATGCCCTTGGCGCCCAGCAGGTTGTTGACGCCCATCAACAGACCGGCGATCACCAGTGCGGGCAGGATCGGCATGAACACGTCGGAAAGCACACGTACCAGGCGCTGCATGCCGTTGCCCTTCTGCGCGCCCTGGCGCTTGACGTCGGCAATGGTCGCGGCCGCAAGGCCAGTCAGTTCCCGCAGGGCAGCGTAGACCTTCTCCACTTCGCCCGGCCCGATGACCACCTGGAACAGCCCGCCGGTAAAAAACGAGCCCTTGACCAGGTCAATCTGGTTCAGCGCGGCGCTGTCCACCCGCGCGGCGTCCTTGAGGGACAGGCGCAGGCGCGTCACGCAATGGGCGGCCTGCTCGATATTGTCGACGCCACCGAGGCTTTGCAGCAGCTCACTGGCGATTTTGGGGTAGTCGTGGCTCATGCTTTTTTCTTCCGCGTCATTCTTGTTATTGAGAGTCGACAGCACGTGGAAGGGAAAGTACTCGTCTGTACGAGTTAAATCAACAACTCGTACAGACGAGTTTTGAAATTGTTTATGATACCTCCTGATAAAACAGGAAACGTCCTACGCTCCTGCCATCAAATAACGACAGCCGAATGGACAACTCCCCCACTTGCCCCTTAAGGTTCCGCCCCGGTGAACAGCGCGGCACAGAGCCATTTCCATGAGTAAATACAACCAGATCTACAACGATCTGCTGACCAGCATTACCACCGAACGCCTGGAGCGTGGCGCCCGCTTGCCTTCGGAAACCGAACTGATGGACAGCTACCAGGCCAGTCGCGGCACCGTGCGCAAGGCCATCGAACAGCTTCAGGAACGTGGTTTTGCGCAGAAGATCCATGGCAAAGGCACCTTTGTGCTGTCGACCTCTCCCATCGAATTTCAGCTCGGCGGAATCGTCAGTTTCCAGGAGACGTACCCACGCCTGGGCGACGATGTCAGCACCGATGTGGTCGAGTTCACTCAACTGCGTTGGAAGGCGCCCTGCTCGAGCACATCAAGGCCTCCGCCGGCAGCCCGATCACACGCATCAAGCGGGTCCGGCGAATCGATGGCAAACGGGTGATCCTGGACATCAACCATTTCGTCAGCGACGTGATCCCCGGCCTGACCCGCGACATAGCTGTGCAGTCGATCTACGCCTTCATCGAACAGACCCTGCAGCTACAAATCGCCTATGCCCAGCGCACCATCGAAGCGGTCCGCTGCGGTAAGGACGACCAGCAACACCTGGACCTCGACGGCCAGAGCCACGTCATCGTGGTCAGCAACCAGACCTTTCTCCAGGACGGCCGACAGTTCGAGTACACCGAATCGCGGCATACCCTGGACAAGTTCTATTTTTCGGATGTGGCGCGGCGCTGAAGTCGTGTGCAATCCCCGTTCAGCGACGCCACAAGCATGTCACCCAACCAAAGCTTCCAGCCCTTTGAAAGGCAAGCCCGGTAACCGCCGGCCTTCTTTCGCGACGTTGACCTGCAAAGCCACCTGGGCCACGCCCAACACGTTCTTGGTCAGCGAATAGCTGCCCTTGGCCTGTAGCCAGGTCAGAACGTCCGCCAAGTGCCAGATAGACGCACTCCCCTCATGCACGGGCGTCGGGAAGCTGCCCGGATGAGCCAGCATCAGCTTGCGCATGTTTTGCCGAGATACACCGACGATCTCGGCTACGTCGGTCAGCCCGACTAAATCAGGCGCAACCTCGATCAGTCTGGCCGATGGCACGGCGCGGCGAACGTCGCCCAGCGCACTAAGCACGGCCTCAACCGCATCAGGCGCATCGCGAGTGAACTCAAGCGCCAGCCGCCCCGGCTGCCCGATGCCTACCAAGGCATCGTCGCAGCCCGCTTCACCCAGCCGCTCGACCAGTTCATCCGGGGTGCAACCATTGTCAGCAAGCTGATATTTCAAGGTAAAGGTAAATTCCATTGTTCTATTCCTTAGCATCGTAATCCGCATCGCGCCGATTGCGATGCGTCGAGCAATTGTCCACGACGCGTCGCAACGCTCGCGCATGGTTGCCAGGATTCTTCGGCGTGCTCCGTATCGAAGTGATGCAGAACTCGCCACAACGGCACTCCACGTCGTTGTACGGCCAATAAACCCGTCCCCAGGCGTGACCGCCGCCAACTTCTATGCGCCACCCCCGCCCTTCGGCATGCCTGAGCGCGTCTTCGATCTCTTTCTTCGGGTGCGTTAGACGAATCATCCATGATCTCCAGTATTCGCATGAACCGCAGGGTTGTCAAATGACAACCTTCCCTTCTTTCAAGCAGCCGCACACAGCAACGTCTCAAAAAGGCGCGGTTGGTTTACCGAAAGACCGCTTCCGTAAGCCCTTCCGACTCAATCCACAGCCTCGCAGCAACGCCCGTATCCAGTGCTTGCGGAGGTATCTTGGCAACGGCCGGATAGCCGCGTGTTTCGCTGAGCCTGTCCGGGCCGTAATAGACACCGCCTTGAGCCTGCGTTGAAGTCGCGGCAAAGAGGGTCGGCAACGCCCCCTGCGCTGCCGGCTGGAACAGGAACCACATGTACCGACGAGCCATACCCGGAACGCTCCATGCACCGGCGCCATTGGGCAGCAGATCGGTGCGCGAGATGCCAGGATGGGCAGCGACGCTCTGGATGCCCCAGCCCGCAGCATCGCTGCGGCGTTGCAATTCAAGGGCGAACATCAGGCAAGCGAGTTTCGATTGACTGTAAACCGGCATCGGCTTGTAGCTGCGCTGAGCTTGCAGATCATCAAAGTTGATCGTGCCGCTTCGGGCGGCGACGCTTGAAAGACTGACCACGCGTGGCTTGTTACCCTTGCGCAACAGCGGCAGCAGTTGGGCGGTCAAGGCGAAGTGCCCCAAGTGGTTCGTGCCGAACTGCAACTCGAATCCGTCGCAAGTCACCTGACGCTTCGGCGGCGCCATCACTGCCGCGTTGTTGATCAGCAAGTCCAGGCTGTCGCGCGAACTCCGCAGGCTCTCGCCGAACGCCTCGATGGATTCGAGGCTGGCGAGATCCAGAGCCTCGAAAGTCACATTCGCGCCGGGAACACTTTGGCGAATCTGATTGACTGCTGCTGCCCCTTTCGACCGATTTCGGCCTGCGATGATGACATTCGCACCGGCACGGGCCAGCGCCAGCGCGTCCTGGAACCCAAGGCCGCCAGTACCGGTGACGACCGCCGTACGGCCGCGTTGGGAAGGGATATCGGAAGCTGTCCAGTGAGTCATGATCCTTGCCTGCCGAGGAGTGGGAACGTACACTAGGTGCACATAAATATGCACTTAGTGCTAAAACTTAATGCACTTAGTGCATAAATGCAACAGGCCATCGAAAATGTCAGAAACCCTCCCTCCCGCAGGTGCAGCCCCCACAGAAGGCTTGCGGGAACGCAAGCGCCGCGAAACACGTCAGCGCATCGCCGAGGCCGGCCAACGCTTGTTCCTCGCCAACGGTTACGAAGGCACAACGCTGGACACCATCGCGGCAGCGGCTGGCATTTCGCGCCGCACGTTTTTCTCGTACTTCAAATCGAAGGACGACATCATCTTGTTCTGGCAGGACGCCGATTCGGCCAGGCTGATTGCCGACCTGCTGAAGACATCGCCCGACGTACCGCCACTCGATGCTGTTCGCGATGTGATGGTCAAGCACATCGCGCGCTATACGACCGAGCAGATGACAGCCGTGGACAATCTCATGCGTTCGAGCGAATCGCTTCTTGCACGCAAGCAGGCGTACTACGCGGAACAGGAGCAAGCGCTGTTCAATACGCTGTGTGAGGTCTGGCGGCAGCCTGAGCGGCGGCTGGCCCTTCGGATGGTGGCTGTGGTGTCCGTCGGTGCGATGAGACTCGCGCTTCAGGCGTGGCGGGATCAGACCGGCCAGCGAAAGCCGGTGGCCGAGTTCCTGCAGGACGCCTTTGACAGTTTGAGAACAGAGCTTTGACTGTGGCGACGAGGCGTTTGCGGTTGGCCATTGAGACCGGACGCGGCAGAACTGCCGCGTCCGGTTCGGGAAGAGCCCCGGCGCACGCCGGGGCCATACTGCGAGGTCATACGGCCAGTGTGGAGGCCACCCTCTCCTCGGCGGCATCTTCCGGCCCATCGTCATCGCTCAGCATGTAGCGCCGCTGCTCGGCGTACTCGGCCTTGTTGTAGACCGAGCGCGAAGAACGTCCGTCCTCAGCTTTCGTGACGTACCTTTTTAATCAATACATTACAGCGGCTTTTCGATAGCCTGCGGTTGACCCCAAAGGACCTGATTTCACTCCCACTCAATCGTCGCTGGCGGCTTGCTCGACACGTCATAAGTCACGCGAGAGATGCCTTCGATTTCATTGATGATGCGTCCGGAAACGGTTTCCAGCAGCTCGTACGGCAGGTGCGCCCAGCGAGCGGTCATGAAGTCGATGGTTTCCACAGCGCGCAGGGCGACGACCCAGGCGTAGCGACGGCCGTCGCCGACCACACCCACCGATTTCACCGGCTGGAACACCACGAACGCCTGGCTGACCTTGTGGTACCAGTCGGCCTTGCGCAGTTCTTCGATGAAGATGTGGTCGGCGCGACGCAGCAGGTCGGCGTATTCCTTCTTCACTTCACCGAGGATCCGCACGCCCAGGCCCGGGCCTGGGAATGGGTGGCGGTAGACCATGTCGTACGGCAGGCCCAGTTCCAGGCCGAGGCGACGCACCTCATCCTTGAACAGCTCGCGCAGCGGCTCGACCAGCTTGAGGTTCATTTCTTCCGGCAGGCCACCGACGTTGTGGTGGGACTTGATCACGTGGGCCTTGCCGCTCTTGGCGCCGGCCGACTCGATCACGTCGGGGTAAATGGTGCCTTGAGCCAGGTACTTGATGTTGTCCAGCTTGCAGGATTCGGCATCGAATACGTCGATGAAGGTGCGGCCGATGATCTTGCGCTTCTTCTCCGGGTCGGACTCGCCGGCCAGGTTGTTCAGGAACTGCTCTTCGGCGTTGGCGCGGATCACCTTGACGCCCATGTTCTCGGCGAACATGGCCATCACTTGCTCACCTTCGTGCAGGCGCAGCAGGCCGTTGTCGACGAAGACGCAGGTCAGTTGATCGCCGATGGCCTTGTGCAGCAACGCGGCAACCACCGAGGAGTCCACGCCGCCGGACAGGCCGAGCAGTACGTTATCGGTGCCAACCTGGGCGCGAACCTGGGCGATGGCGTCTTCAGCGATCTTCGACGGAGTCCACAGGGCCTCGCATTCGCAGATGTCGAGGATGAAGCGCGACAGGATGCGGCCGCCCTGCTTGGTGTGGGTCACTTCCGGGTGGAACTGTACGCCGTAGTAACGGCGATCATCGTTGAACATGCCGGCAATCGGGCAGCTCGGAGTGCTGGCCAGGATGTGGAAGTCTTCCGGCATCTTGGTGACCTTGTCACCGTGGCTCATCCAGACGTCGAGGCCGAACAGGCCGTCGGCGTCGATGTGGTCTTCGATGCCGTCCAACAGGCGGCTCTTGCCAACCACGTCAACGCGGGCATAACCGAACTCACGCAGGTCGGAGCCTTCTACCTTGCCGCCCAGCTGCTCGGCCATGGTCTGCATGCCGTAGCAGATACCGAAGACCGGCACGCCCAGGTCGAACACCGCTTGCGGGCAACGCGGGCTGTCGGCTTCGTGCACAGACTCGGGGCCGCCGGCGAGGATGACGCCTTTAGGCGCGAATTCGCGAATCGCTTCGTCATCCATGTCGAACGGATGCAATTCGCAGTACACACCGATTTCACGCACGCGGCGGGCGATCAGCTGGGTGTACTGGGAACCGAAGTCGAGGATCAGGATGCGGTGAGCGTGAATGTCGAGGGCCATGACTCATTCTCATGTAGTGAATCAGAAACAACTCGGGGCTGAATGAACAGCCCCGGTGATTAACGTTTTACTGAAGGCCTTAACCTACTCGGTAGTTCGGCGCTTCCTTGGTGATCTGCACGTCGTGGACATGGGACTCGGCCATGCCGGCGCCGGTGATGCGGACGAACTCCGGCTTGGTGCGCATCTCGTCGATGTTGGCGCTGCCGGTGTAGCCCATGGAAGAACGCAGGCCGCCCATCAGTTGATGGATGATGGCGCTCAGGGTGCCTTTGTACGGCACGCGACCTTCGATGCCTTCAGGCACCAGCTTCTCGGCGCCTGCGGAGGAGTCCTGGAAGTAACGATCGGAGGAGCCCTGGGCCTGGGACATGGCGCCCAGCGAGCCCATGCCGCGATACGCCTTGTAGCTACGGCCCTGGAACAGTTCGATTTCGCCTGGCGCTTCTTCAGTACCGGCGAACATCGACCCCATCATCACGCAGGAGGCACCGGCTACGATGGCCTTGGACAGGTCACCGGAGAACCGGATGCCGCCGTCGGCGATCAACGGTACGCCAGTGCCTTCAAGGGCAGCGGCGACGTTGGCGATGGCGCTGATTTGCGGCACGCCGACACCGGCAACAATGCGGGTGGTGCAGATCGAGCCAGGGCCGATACCGACCTTGACTGCATCGGCGCCAGCTTCGGCCAGGGCCTTGGCGGCAGCGCCGGTGGCGATGTTGCCGCCGATCACCTGCACGTCAGGGAAGTTCTGCTTGACCCAGCGAACGCGGTCGATCACGCCTTTGGAGTGACCGTGGGCGGTGTCGACCACCACCACGTCGACGCCGGCATTGACCAGGGCCGCGACGCGATCGCCGGTGTCCTTGCCGGTGCCGACCGCAGCGCCTACGCGCAGACGACCCTGGTCGTCCTTGCTGGCCAGCGGATAAGCCTTGGCTTTTTCGATGTCATTGACGGTCATCATGCCCTTGAGGGCAAACTTGTCGTCGACGATCAGTACGCGTTCGATGCGGTGTTTGTGCAGCAACTCGCGAACTTCGTCCTTGCCGATGCCTTCCTTGACCGTGACCAGACGCTCTTTAGGCGTCATCACCTGGCGAACGGTGGCGTCCAGACGGTTCTCGAAACGCACGTCGCGGGAGGTGACGATGCCGACCAGGTCGCCATCGTGCAGCACCGGAACGCCGGAGATGTTGTGCATGCGGGTCAGTTCGAACAGATCACGGACCGTGGCGTCAGCCTCGATGGTGATCGGATCCTTGACCACGCCAGCCTCGAACCGCTTGACCTTACGCACTTCGGCGGCCTGCTGTTCGATGGTCATGTTCTTGTGGATGATACCGATTCCGCCTTCCTGGGCCATGGCAATAGCCAGACGGGCTTCGGTCACGGTGTCCATGGCGGCGGAAACCAGCGGAATATTCAGCTCGATGCCACGGGTAAGACGGGTTTTGAGACTGACTTCGTTAGGCAGTACCTCGGAATAACCAGGCACTAAGAGAATGTCGTCGAAGGTCAGAGCTTCTTGGCTGATACGCAGCATCGCGGGGGCTCCCGAGCGGGAAAATGGAAGCGCGCCATTATACTCATGGACCCCCTCTGGCTCAATGTAAAACTCTGTCTATTATTGCCTGGCTGATCGATGGGCTAAATCAATGCCTGACCGCCTGCATCTATTCCTGTGGGAGCGGGCTTGCTCGCGAAAGC
>NZ_JABWQV010000104.1 GCF_014268615.1 Pseudomonas tehranensis
GGCGAGGGGATTTATCCCCGCTGGACTGCGTAGCAGGCCCCAGAATAATGGGGCGCGACGCGCCCAGCGGGGATAAATCCCCTCGCCACAGGGGTTGCGCAGGTCGCAGTATCTACGCTGTATCAGGGTTCTGGGTCTGCTCCAGCATCCACTCCACAAAATGCCGCACCTTGGGCACTTCCGCCGAATGCTCAGGATAGGCCAGGTAATAGGCATCGGTACTGGGCATCGCATAGTGCCAGGGGATCACCAGCTTACCGTCAGCCAGTTCTTCTTCCACCAGAAAGCGCGGCAGCAGGGCGACGCCGCAGCCAACCTGGGCGGCCCGGATGCACATGTAGAAAGTTTCGAAGCGCGGCCCGTGGTAGCTGTGTTCGGTGTGATAACCCTGGCTGGCGAACCAATCGTGCCAAGCTTGGGGGCGTGAGGCGTTTTGCAGCAGCACCAGATCGGCCAATTGCGTTGGGTCGCTGAAGGGTTGGGCCGGCAGATTGCCAGGCGCGCAGACCGGCACCAGTTCTTCGCCGAACAGCTTCAGGGATTCGGCGCCGGGCCGTGAGCCCTGGCCGAAATAGAACGCCAGGTCGCTGCGCCCCTGGAGCAAGTCGTCGGACTCCTGCTCGCTGCACAGGTCCAGATGAATTTTCGGGTGCCGCAGGCGCCAGCCTTTGAGCCGCGGGACCAGCCAGCGAGCGCCGAAGGTTGGCGGTGTGGAAACCCGTAGGACTTCGGTATCGCCGCCGTAGGAGCGCAAGTAGTGGGTCGACATCTCCACCTGCGTAAGGATTTTTCGTACCTCCCCCAGGTACAAATCCCCGGCCGGTGTCAGCTGCAAGCGTCGACGTACGCGGCGAAACAGCAAATGCTGTAGCAGTTCTTCCAACTGTGCGACCTGTTTGCTGACGGCGCTCTGAGTCAGGTTCAGCTCTTCGGCGGCGCGAGTGAAGCTCAGGTGGCGGGTCACCGCTTCGAAGCACTGTAGCGCCGTGATCGACGGCAGATAGCGTTTATTGATCATGATGAGGCCTTATTTCTTGTGGCTCTGCTTATCCGGTCATGGCCAGCATGAATAAACGGAATGATATCTCGCTTAAAGGTCGTTTGTTGGCAAGTCTCGGGCCAGCTACAACTACAGGTCTGATCAGCCGTGATCGTCCGGCTGCCAATTCTTTGTCTTTTGTTTGAGGAATTAACCATGGTTGCTGCATTGCTTGATCGCCTGGGTGTTGAACCGGCCTTGTACCAGAACGGCACACAACCGGTGCATTCGCCCATCGACGGCAGTCGCATCGGCGCCGTGAACTGGGAAGGCGCCGCAGAGGTCGAGCAGCAAGTCAGTCGCGCCGAGCATGCGTTCGACGTGTGGCGCCAGGTGCCGGCCCCCCGTCGTGGTGAGCTGGTGCGCCAGTTCGGTGACCTGCTGCGCGAATACAAAGCCGACCTCGGCGAGCTGGTGTCGTGGGAAGCCGGCAAGATCACCCAGGAAGGTTTGGGTGAAGTGCAAGAGATGATCGACATCTGCGACTTCGCGGTCGGTCTGTCCCGTCAGCTGTACGGCCTGACCATCGCCTCCGAGCGTCCGGGCCACCACATGCGTGAATCCTGGCACCCGCTGGGCGTGGTCGGCGTGATCAGCGCTTTCAACTTCCCGGTGGCGGTCTGGGCCTGGAACACCACGCTGGCCCTGGTGTGCGGCAACGCGGTGATCTGGAAACCCTCGGAAAAGACCCCGCTCACCGCCCTGGCCTGCCAGGCGTTGTTCGAGCGTGTGCTGAAGAACTTCAGCGATGCGCCACCGTACCTCAGTCAAGTGATCATCGGCGGTCGCGATGCTGGTGAAGCGCTGGTGGACGATCCGCGCGTGGCGTTGATCAGCGCCACCGGCAGCACCCGTATGGGCCGTGAAGTAGCGCCGAAAGTTGCCGCGCGCTTTGCCCGCAGCATCCTCGAACTGGGTGGTAACAATGCGATGATCCTGGCCCCCAGCGCCGATCTGGACATGGCCGTGCGCGCCATCCTGTTCAGCGCTGTCGGCACCGCCGGCCAACGTTGCACGACGCTGCGCCGCCTGATTGCCCATGAGTCGGTGAAAGAAGAGATCGTCACCCGGCTCAAGGCCGCGTATTCGAAAGTGCGCATCGGCCATCCGCTGGAAGGCAACCTGGTCGGGCCGCTGATCGACAAGCAGAGCTTTGAAGGCATGCAGGATGCGTTGGAGCAGGCGTTGAGCGAAGGCGGTAAGGTGTTTGGTGGTAAGCGCCAATTGGAAGACCAGTTCCCGAATGCCTATTACGTATCGCCGGCCATCGTCGAGATGCCGGAGCAGAGCGATGTGGTGCGCCACGAAACCTTCGCGCCGATCCTTTATGTGGTCGGCTACAAGGATTTTGCCCAGGCCCTGGAACTCAATAACGCCGTGCCTCAAGGCCTGTCGTCCTGCATCTTCACTACGGACGTGCGTGAAGCCGAACAATTCATGTCGGCGGTGGGCAGCGACTGCGGCATCGCCAACGTCAACATCGGCCCGAGCGGCGCGGAAATCGGCGGTGCGTTCGGCGGCGAGAAAGAGACCGGCGGCGGACGTGAGTCAGGCTCCGATGCATGGCGCGGCTACATGCGTCGCCAGACCAACACCGTGAACTACTCGCTGGAGTTGCCGTTGGCGCAGGGGATTACTTTCGACTGAGGTCGAGTCAACGAGTGTCCCCTGTGGGAGCGAGCCTGCTCGCGATAGCGTCGGATCAGCCAACATGGATGTTGCAAGGTAAACCGCATCGCGAGCAGGCTCGCTCCCACAATGAGTTTATGTGCAGTGGTTGGGTTTCATTTCCGGAGTCTGGCAATGCCGTTACGCGAAGAATGTCTGTGGGAAAAACTCACGCCACAAAGACCTGAGAATGCTGCGCTAACCGGCGAAATCACGGTGGATGTCTGCGTGATCGGCGCAGGTTTTACCGGTTTGTCGGCGGCAGTGCATTTACTCGAACAAGGCAAGCGCGTCGCCGTGGTGGAGGCTCATCGGGCCGGGCATGGTGGCTCGGGGCGCAATGTCGGGTTGGTCAACGCCGGCTTGTGGATCCCGCCGGACGAGATAGAAGCCGGCTTCGGCGAAGCAGTGGGCAGTCAGCTTAATCGCATGCTCGGGGCGGCACCGGCGCTGGTGTTCAGCCTCGTCGACAAATACAACATTGATTGCCAGCTGCGGCGCGAAGGCACCCTGCACATGGCCCACAACGCCAGGGGCGAAGCGGACCTGCGCAGCCGTGAGGAACAATGGAAGCGTCGTGGTGCCCCGGTGGAGTTGCTCACCGGCCAGGCGTGTGCCCAGGCCACGGGCACCTCGAAAATCGCTGCGGCATTGCTCGACCGGCGTGCCGGCACGCTCAATCCGATGGCCTACACCAGTGGGCTGGCCAAGGCCGCCTCTGATCTTGGCGGCCAGTTGTTTGATCATTCCCCCGTGACCCGCCTGGAACGCCAGGGCCAGCGCTGGTCAGTGCAAACTGCCCAGGGTTCGGTATTGGCTGAGCAAGTGGTGATCGCGTCCAATGCCTACACCGAAGGTGACTGGACGGAGCTGCGGCGCAATTTCTTTCCCGGTTACTACTATCAGGTTGCCTCCGCTCCGCTGACCGACGAAGCGGCGCAGCGCATCCTGCCGGGCGGCCAGGGCTCGTGGGACACCCGCCAGGTATTGAGCAGCATTCGTCGGGACAAGGACGGGCGTCTCTTGCTGGGCAGCCTGGGTAATGGCAATCGCAAGCCCATCTGGTTCCTCAAGGCGTGGGCCGACCGGGTGCAACAGCACTACTTCCCTTACCTCAAGCCGGTGGAATGGGAATGCACCTGGACCGGGTGTATCGCCTTCACCCCCGATCACCTGATGCGCCTGTTCGAGCCGGCCCCCGGTCTGGTGGCCGTGACGGGTTACAACGGCCGCGGCGTGACGACTGGCACAGTAGTGGGCAAAGCCTTTGCCGACTATCTCTGTCATGGCAACGCCAGCGCGTTGCCGATTCCCTTCGCCGCCATGCGCCCCCTGGCTGGGACAGGCTTGCGCAGTTGCTTGTATGAAGCGGGTTTTTCGCTGTATCACGCCGGCCAGTGCCTGCGGATTGTGATCTGAATGTTGAAAAATGTTGCCGCAGCGCTCGTTTTCCGCCACAACGTCTAGCCTGTTATGGTGCGGGTTGTAGCAGTTGTGCACCGCCAGTGTGCAGTTAGGTGACGTGGGTTGTTACAGGGCGGTTGCACGTCGTTTCGTGTGATGGTTGCAATGATGGCTCAGGGAGGGTTGTACCCATTTGGTTCTATGGTTGTACCTTGTGCGGTTTAGACGGTTGCACGCCCAATAAAAAAGGGCTCGAAACAGTCGAAATAACAATAAAGCAGCGACTTTTTTCAGAATAAAAAACCGATGGCACGGCGCTTGCTCTGAGCTTTTCAGTGAAGTCGCAGTGCCAACTAAAAAAAACCTTGGAGCACCACCTCATGTCCCAGACGTTTTACAAGAAAGGCTTTCTGGCCCTCGCAGTGGCAGCTGCGCTGGGTGTTTCTGCGTTTGCTCAGGCCGACGTCAAGATCGGCGTAGCGGGTCCGATGACCGGTGCCAACGCGGCATTTGGCGAGCAGTACATGAAAGGCGCACAAGCGGCGGCAGACGAGATCAATGCCAAGGGTGGCGTCAACGGCGAGAAAATTGTTCTGGTGCAGGGCGATGACGCCTGCGAACCGAAGCAGGCCGTGGCCGTGGCCAACCGCTTTGTCGACCAGGACAAGGTTCTCGGCGTGGTCGGTCACTTCTGCTCCTCGTCCACCATCCCGGCGTCCGAGGTCTACGGCGATGCCGGTATCATCTCCATCACCCCGGGTTCCACCAACCCGCAGGTCACCGAGCGCGGCCTGAGCGCGATGTTCCGTATGTGCGGTCGTGACGACCAGCAGGGCATCGTCGCCGGCGACTACATCGTCGACGTGCTCAAGGGCAAGAAAGTGGTGGTCCTGCACGACAAGGACACTTACGGCCAGGGCCTGGCGGATGCGACCAAGGCGCAGTTGGCCAAGCGTGGCGTAGAGCCGGTGCTGTACGAAGGCCTGACCCGTGGCGAGAAAGACTTCAGTGCCGTGGTCACCAAGATCCGTGCGGCCGGTGCCGACGTGGTCTACTTCGGCGGTCTGCACCCGGAAGCTGGGCCACTGGTTCGCCAGTTGCGTGAGCAAGGCCTCAAGGACGTGAAATTCATGTCCGACGACGGCATCGTCACCGACGAACTGGTCACCACCGCCGGCGGCCCGCAATACGTTGATGGCGTGTACATGACCTTCGGCGCCGACCCACGCCTGCTGCCGGACAGCAAGGCTGTAGTGGACGCGTTCCGTGCCAAGGGCACCGAACCGGAAGGCTACACCCTGTATGCCTACGCCTCGGTCCAGGCCCTGGCTGCCGGTTTCAACGGCGCCAAGAAAAATGACGGCGAAGCCGCGGCCGAATGGCTTAAGGCCAATCCGGTCCAGACCGTGATGGGCAAGAAGGAGTGGGATTCCAAGGGCGACCTGAAAGTCTCCGACTACGTGGTTTACCAGTGGGACAAGGACGGCAAATACCATCAGCTGGAAAAACAGAAGTGACATGAACGGCTGAATTGCCTGGCGCCCCAGGTGCCGGGCGGTTTACCCGTATTCATGCAGTACCTGTCTTTTCTCCCGAGAGCTGCGCGCACATCGTGCAGCGTCGGCGGCTGAACCCCGGTCCGTCGCAGCGGTGTGCGTGCAGTCTCTCAAATGCGTGAGATTGCGTTATGGATGGTATTTTCCTGCAGCAACTGATCAATGGCCTGACCCTCGGGTCGGTCTATGGTCTGATCGCCATCGGCTACACAATGGTCTACGGCATCATCGGCATGATCAACTTCGCCCACGGCGAGGTTTACATGATCTCTGCGTACCTCGCGGCGATCAGTCTGGCTCTGCTGGCCTGGTTCGGTATCGAATCCTTCCCCCTCATGATTCTCGGCACGCTGGTGTTCACCGTGGTGGTGACCGGCGTCTACGGCTGGGTGATCGAGCGCGTCGCCTACAAACCCCTGCGCAACTCCACTCGTCTGGCACCGCTGATCAGTGCCATCGGCATTTCGCTGATCCTGCAGAACTATGCCCAGATCAGTCAGGGCGCTCGCCAACAGGGCGTGCCCACGTTGCTCGAAGGCGCCATGCGCGTGGACATCGGCAGCGGCTTCGTCCAGCTCACCTACACCAAGATCTTCATCCTGGTCGCCGCATTCGCCGGGATGGCCTTGCTGACCTACATCATCAAGTACACCAAGCTCGGTCGCATGTGCCGCGCCACCCAGCAAGACCGCAAGATGGCCTCTATCCTCGGGATCAATACTGACCGGGTGATTTCCTATGTGTTCGTCATCGGTGCGGCCATGGCGGCCCTGGCCGGTGTGCTGATCACCATGAATTACGGCACCTTTGACTTCTATGCCGGCTTCATCATCGGCATCAAGGCGTTCACTGCGGCGGTACTCGGCGGCATTGGCTCCCTGCCTGGAGCGATGCTGGGCGGGATCATCCTCGGGATCTCCGAGTCGCTGTTCGCCGGTCTGATCAACTCTGACTACAAAGACGTGTTCAGTTTCTCCCTGCTGGTGCTGATTCTGATTTTCCGTCCCCAAGGCCTGTTGGGTCGCCCACACGTGGCGAAGGTATAAGTATGTCTGCTGCCAATAAACCGATTGAAATCAAAAAAAGCGTCATCGACGCGATCCTGGCCGGCCTGATCTCGCTGATCGTGTTCGGGCCGATTGTCGGCGTGGTGCTCGACGGCTACAGCTTCAACCTGCAGCCGGCCCGGGTGGGCTGGCTGGTGGCGATCGTAATGGCCGGGCGCTTTGCCTTGAGCCTGTTTCTGCAAACCCCCAAGGGTCTGAAGATTCTCCAGGGGTTCGAAAGTACGAGTTCCGGCGTGCATGTGTTGCCCCCGGACTACAAGTCGCGCCTGCGCTGGATCATCCCGTTGCTGATCGTGATTGCCATCGTGTTCCCGTTTTTCGCCAACAAATATGTGCTCACGGTGGTCATCCTTGGGCTGATTTATGTATTGCTGGGGCTGGGCCTGAACATCGTGGTCGGCCTGGCCGGGCTGCTCGACCTGGGCTACGTGGCGTTCTATGCCATCGGCGCTTATGGCCTGGCGCTGGGTTACCAATACCTGGGGCTGGGGTTCTGGACGGTGCTGCCGCTGGCGGCGATCGCGGCGGCGATGGCCGGGTGCATATTAGGATTCCCCGTGTTGCGAATGCACGGTGACTACCTGGCCATCGTGACCCTGGGTTTTGGCGAGATCATCCGGTTGGTACTCAACAACTGGCTGTCGTTTACCGGCGGGCCGAACGGCATGCCGGTGCCGTCACCGACTTTCTTTGGCCTGGAGTTCGGCCGGCGAGCGAAGGAGGGCGGGGTGCCGTTCCACGAGTTCTTCGGCCTGGCCTACAACCCCAACGTCAAATTCCTGTTCATCTACATCGTGCTGTTCATCACCGTGCTGCTGGTGCTTTACGTCAAGCATCGCCTGACTCGCATGCCGGTCGGTCGTGCCTGGGAAGCCCTGCGCGAAGACGAGATCGCCTGCCGCTCCATGGGCCTGAACCACGTGCTGGTCAAGCTCTCGGCATTCACCATTGGTGCTTCCACAGCGGGCCTGGCAGGGGTGTTTTTCGCCAGTTACCAGGGCTTCGTGAACCCGTCGTCGTTCACGTTCTTCGAATCGGCGCTGATTCTGGCGATCGTGGTACTCGGCGGTATGGGGTCGACGGTGGGCGTGGTCATCGCCGCATTTGTCCTCACCGTGGCACCGGAGTTGCTGCGCAGCTTCTCGGAATACCGGGTGCTGCTGTTCGGCGTGCTGATGGTGTTGATGATGATCTGGCGCCCTCGCGGCCTGATTCGCATCAGTCGTACCGGGGTGACGCCGCGTAAGGGAGTAGCGCCATGAGCGAAGTCGTATTGTCCGTCGAAAACCTGATGATGCAATTCGGTGGGATCAAGGCCCTCAGCGACGTCAGCCTGCAAGTCAAACGCAACTCGATCTTCGCCCTGATCGGCCCCAACGGTGCGGGCAAGACCACGGTGTTCAACTGCCTGACCGGGTTCTACAAGGCCACGGGGGGCAAAATCGAGCTCAACGTGCGCGGCGAACGGACCGATGTCATAAAGCTGTTGGGCGAGCCGTTTCGTCCCACCGACTTCGTGTCCCCCAAATCCTTCGCCAGCCGGGTGTTCTACAAGATGTTCGGCGGCACCCACCTGGTGAACCGCGCAGGCCTGGCGCGGACTTTCCAGAACATTCGTTTGTTCAAGGAAATGTCCGTGCTGGAGAACCTGTTGGTGGCTCAGCACATGTGGGTCAATCGCAGTCTGGTGGCAGGCGTGCTCAACACCAAGGGCTACCGCCAGGCGGAAAGCGATGCCCTGGACCACGCTTTCTACTGGCTGGAAGTGGTGGACCTGGTGGATTGCGCCAACCGGCTGGCGGGCGAACTTTCCTACGGCCAGCAACGGCGCCTGGAAATTGCCCGCGCCATGTGCACCCGCCCGCAGATCATCTGCCTCGACGAACCGGCCGCCGGCCTCAACCCTCAGGAAACCGAAGCGCTGAGCGCGATGATCCGGCTGCTGCGCGACGAGCACGATCTGACCGTGGTGCTGATCGAACACGACATGGGCATGGTAATGAGTATTTCCGACCACATCGTGGTGCTGGACCACGGCAACGTGATCGCCGAGGGCGGTCCCGAGGCGATTCGCAACGATCCGAAGGTGATCGCGGCCTACCTGGGTGCCGATGAAGAGGAGTTGGTATGAGTGGACCTATCCTCGAACTCAAGGAGTTGGACGTATTCTACGGGCCGATCCAGGCCCTGAAAAAAGTCTCGATGCACATTGGGGAAGGTGAAACCGTCAGCCTGATTGGCTCCAACGGTGCCGGCAAGTCCACGTTGCTGATGTCGATTTTCGGCCAGCCGCGGGCGGCAAGTGGGCAGATTATCTATCAGGGTGTGGATATCACGCACAAGTCGTCCCACTACATTGCCTCCAACGGCATCGCGCAATCGCCGGAAGGACGGCGGGTATTCCCTGACATGACCGTTGAGGAAAACCTGTTGATGGGCACCATTCCCATCGGTGACAAGTACGCCAGCGAAGACATGCAGCGCATGTTCGAGCTGTTCCCGCGGCTCAAGGAGCGGCGCAACCAGCGGGCCATGACCATGTCCGGCGGCGAGCAGCAGATGCTCGCCATCGCCCGGGCGCTGATGAGCCGGCCCAAGTTGTTGCTGCTCGATGAGCCCAGCCTGGGGCTGGCACCGATCGTGGTGAAACAGATCTTCGCCACCTTGCGGGAACTGGCGTCCACCGGCATGACGATCTTTCTGGTGGAGCAGAACGCCAACCACGCCCTCAGGCTGTCGGACCGGGCCTATGTGATGGTCAACGGTGAAATCCGCCTGACCGGCACCGGCAAGGAACTGCTGGTCAACGAAGAGGTGCGCAACGCGTATCTGGGCGGACATTGACACAGGACAGCACTAAAAAACCGGCGAGTGATCGCCGGTTTTTTTATCCCTTGAATCCACCGCGGATCCCTTGTGGGAGCGAGCCTGCTCGCGATGGCGGTCTGTCAGTGCCATGGATACTGACTGGCCCACCGCTATCGCGAGCAGGCTCGCTCCCACAGGGTTTTGCGCTGGCCTGAAGAATTGTGGACAACAATCCTGAGCCCCTGCGAAACCGCGACATAAAGTCGCCGCAAACAGTTGTTTTGTCACGGTTTTGACTTGTCCCCGTTTGCTGTGGAACCGGCTGTGGGTAACGTGGGAGTAGCTGGCTGAAAGCCTCTGAATACGTGGCTTGCAGGCTGATGGTTGTTTTTTGATCAGGCGTTTTTGCCCAAACACAAGCGTGGGTTGTCAACACTTTTATAAGTCACGCAAAAGGCTTGAAAATATGTGTGCAAGCCTGTGGATAAGTCTGTGATTAAACTCTGGAAAGACCGCGCTGAGGGCCGAGTTTACTGGCTTGAAGCCATCGTTCTTTTTACCGTCGGCTTATAGCAGATAAGTCGATCTGCACAACCTGCATTCCAGGGTCAAGGGAAAAAATTTTCCAAACCCCTCGCAAAGCCTTATGCACAGCGGCTTGTAGGATTTGTACTTGCCCCCGTTTGCTGTGGACCCGCCTGTGGATAAGGTGCGCGCAACCGCCTGTAGCCCTTGTTTCATAAGGCCTGACGCCGGTTGGTTGTTTTATGAGCAATACTCGAAGGAAACCTTGCTTCCAGAAGTCTTGCCCATGCTGTGCCAGGCCGGGCATGCTGGGGGCCGATTTCCATTCATTGGCTGTTTTGAGCCCCAAAGGAGAACACGATGTCCAACACCCTGTTTATTACCGGCGCAACGTCCGGTTTCGGTGAAGCCTGTGCCCGTCGCTTTGCCGAAGCAGGCTGGAAACTGGTGCTGACCGGTCGTCGTGAAGAGCGCCTCACTGCCCTGTGCGCCGAGTTGTCGAAGCAGACTGAAGTCCATGGTCTGGTGCTTGACGTGCGTGACCGCACAGCCATGGAGGAGGCGATTGCCAACCTGCCGCCGTCCTTCGCGAAGTTGCGGGGCTTGATCAACAATGCCGGCCTGGCGCTGGGCGTTGATCCTGCGCCCAAGTGCGACCTCGATGACTGGGACACGATGGTCGATACCAACGTGAAAGGTTTGATCTACAGCACTCGCCTGCTGTTGCCGCGGCTGATCGCTCATGGCCGTGGTGCCGGGATCGTCAACCTGGGGTCCATCGCCGGTAACTATCCGTACCCTGGCAGCCACGTGTACGGGGCGAGCAAGGCGTTCGTCAAACAGTTCTCCCTGAACCTGCGTTGCGATCTGCAAGGCACAGGCGTGCGGGTGAGCAACATCGAGCCGGGTCTGTGCGAGAGCGAGTTTTCCCTGGTGCGCTTTGCCGGTGATCAGGAACGCTACAACGCGACCTATGCCGGAGCCGAGCCGATCCAGCCGCAGGACATCGCCGACACCATTTTCTGGGTGCTCAACACACCGGCCCACATCAACATCAACAGCCTGGAGTTGATGCCGGTGAGCCAGACGTGGGCCGGGTTTGCCATTGAGCGCAACAAGGCATAAGACCGCGTGATCGTTCATCGCGGGCAAGCCTTGCTCCCACAGAAATGGGGCAAGGCATGCTCCCACAGGGATTTGGTCGACCTTGCCTCTCATAGACCAATCAATTCTGTGGGAGCAAGGCTTGCCCGCGATAGCGATTTACCGGTCAGGCCAGATAATCGGCCAGCCCGCGATAGCAGGTCAGCAGGTGATACGGGGTGGTCGATGGCATGTCCTGGCGGCTGACAGTGCCGTCGGCGTCCAGGCATTCGTTCCAGCCTTTGGCATGCAGGAAGTGCTGCTGCAACGCCTGTAGTTGATGCAGCAATGCGCCCTGATTGCCCGGGCGTAATGTCAGTGCCCGCAAATATTCTGCCTGAGCCCAGATGCGCTGGGTGGCGTCCCGCGGTACCTGTGGCCCCAGGCTCAGCATGGCGCACACCGCTCCGGACTGCGGGCTCACGCCTTGCTGTTCGGTACGGCTGAAGCTGCTCTCAAGGGCTGTGTGCAACTTGCCGCCGCGCAACAGGGACGATGAGGCCAGCAAGTAATACCATTCGAACTGATGGCCTGGCTCAAACCAGTTATCCACAGCCTTGACCGGCTTTTCCATCATGACGCGCTGCTGCGGGTCGATGAAGTGCTTGAACATGGCATCGCACAGGGCCAGCAATGTCTGGCGCACGGTGGCGTCGTCGCGAACCGAGAGGGTGGCGAGGAAGGCTTCGGCCAGGTGCATCAGTGGGTTTTGCAACGGACCGGATTCGCGGGTCGACCAATCGCGTCCCAGGCTGGCTTCGTAAAGGCCGTCTCCGGTCGCAAAGCGCCGGGCGATGACTTCCAGGGCCGCGTTGAGCACCGACTCCACCAGCGGCTCGCGAACCTTGCTCCAGTAATGGGCGCAAGCAAACAGGATGAAAGCGTGGGTGTAGAGGTCTTTGCCGGTGTCCAGCGGTGCGCCTTGGGGGTCAATGCTGTAGAACCAGCCGCCATGTTCGCCATCATGGAAGTGTCGCTGCAGCGAGCGGAACAGTGCGCCAGCCCGTTCTTCGGCCTGTGGCACTTCGCCGATCAGGCTGGCGAACACATATAGCTGCCGCGCACAGGCCATGGCCCGGTAGCGCTGGGGCGCGAGCGGCTTGTGCCGGGTATCGAGAGATTCATAAGGCAGCGCCAGCTCGGCATTCCATCCCGGGCCTTGCCACATCGGCACGATCACCTCGTGAAAGTGCTGACGTACCGTGGCGAACAGGGCAGTCAGTTCAGGTGCAGGAGCGGGGCGGGAAGCATCGGGCATTGGTGGGCGTCGTCACGGCTGGAGGGTGATTGCGCGACATGGTAGCAGAGTGGCAAGTTCGAGAGATGCGGGTGCCTGTCAGGCGGCCTTCGCGAGCAAGCCCGTTCCCACAGTTGATCGGTGTACACCATACTTGTGTGGGAGCGGGCTTGCTCGCGAAGGGGCCCTTGAAGGCGCCGATAAAATCAACCCGCCAACAACCACACCCCAGCCGCCGCCGAACCCGCTCCGGCCAGTCGCACCAGGGGCGCGGCCGCTCGCGGCAAGACGCGAACCACGGCGTAGCCAGCGCCATGCAACACCGCCGTCGCCGCGACAAAACCGGCCGCATAAGCCCAGGGGCTTGTCATGTCCGGCAGCTCCAGACCATGGGCCACGCCATGGAACAGCGCGAACAGCGCCGTCGCGCCCATCGCCAGGCTCAGCGGCGGGCGTACCGCCAGTGCCACCGCCAGGCCTAGGGCCAGCACTGAGGCGGCGATTCCGCTTTCCAGCGCAGGCAGGCCCAGGCCTTCAAAGCCCAGCAAACCGCCGATCAGCATGCTGGCGACGAAGGTGCACGGCAGCGCCCAGCGCGCTGTGCCTTGTTGTTGGGCGGCCCACAAGCCGACCGCCAACATCGCCAGTAAATGATCGAGCCCGCCGATGGGGTGTCCGAGGCCGGCCATCAGGCCGTTATCGCCGTGGCCGGGGTGGGCAAAGGCCAAGGCGGGCATCAGCAACAGGGCGAGGGCGCCAAGCAGGCGTTTGTATGTCATGGATTAGCTTCCTTGTTGAACGTGTGAACCGTTGAAGTTGAAAAGTCAGGCGGCGGTCAGCAGGCCCTGGCGTTCGATGAAGGCGATGATCTGCTCCAGGCCCTGGCCGGTTTTCTGGTTGCTGAACACGAACGGCTTGCCGTTGCGCATCCGTCGGGTATCGCTGTCCATCATTTCCAGGGACGCACCCACCAGCGGCGCCAGGTCGATCTTGTTGATCACCAACAAGTCGGATTTACAGATGCCCGGCCCGCCTTTGCGTGGCAGCTTGTCGCCGGCCGAGACATCGATCACATAAATGGTCAGGTCCGACAGCTCCGGGCTGAAGGTCGCCGAAAGGTTGTCGCCACCCGATTCCACCAAAATCAGATCCAGCCCCGGAAACCGTCGGTTCAATTGATCCACGGCCTCAAGGTTGATCGAGGCGTCTTCGCGAATCGCCGTGTGCGGGCAACCGCCGGTTTCCACGCCGATGATCCGCTCCGGCGCCAGGGCTTGGTTGCGCACCAGGAAGTCGGCATCTTCGCGGGTATAGATGTCGTTGGTGACCACCGCCAGGTTGTAGCGCTCACGCAAGGCCAGGCACAGGGCCAGGGTCAGGGCGGTCTTGCCGGAGCCTACCGGGCCGCCGATACCGACGCGCAGAGGTTGTGTATTCATGAGGGTCTCCTAGGAACGGAACAGGCGGCTGTACTGGCGCTCATGGGCCATGCACGCCAGGGACAGGCCAAACGTGGCGCTGCCGTAATGGTCGAGATCAATGTTCGAGGCGTTGTGTTGGGCCTGTTGCAGCAGCGGCAGCAGTTCGCTGGTCAGGCGCTGGGCGGCTTGCTGGCCCAGGGGCAGGGTCTTCATCAGGACGGCCAACTGGTTTTCCAGCCAGCTCCATAACCAGGCGGCAAGAGCGTCCCGGGGGCTGATGTTCCAGGCGCGGGCCGCCAGGGCCCAGCCCAGGGCCAGGTGCGGTTCGGTACGTTGTTCAAGGAAACTCCGTGCCGCGGCATCGAGTTCCGGCAAGCCGACCAGCAACTGCTGCAACGAGTAACCCATCTGCCGACTTTCCTGATGCAGCTCGCGGGTTTCCCGACTGGCGCGGTGTTCCTCGCAGTGTTGCAGCAAGGCGTCCCAGTCGTCGGCTGCGGCGGCGGTGCAGTGGGCCAGCAGCAAAGGAGCCTCGAAGCGCGCCAGGTTCAACAGCAACTGATCACTGATCCAGCGACGGGCGTCGTCGCAGGTTTTGATCTGGCCGTTATCCACCGCCATCTCCAACCCTTGTGAATAGCTGTAGCCGCCGATCGGCAATTGCGGGCTGGCCAGACGCAGCAGCGCCCATGCCGGATTCATGTGCGTACGCCGAACTGATGCAGGCGTGGTGCGTAGTTGAAATCTTCGTCGCCGTGTCGGGAATGATGATGACCACCGCCATACGCGCCGTGTTCCGGCTGGAACGCGGCCTCGATGGTTTCGGCGCGTGCACCCAATTGTTCGAGCATCGCCTTGAGCACGTAATCGTCCAGCAGGCGCAGCCAGCCATCACCTACTTGCAGGGCGACATGGCGATTGCCCAGGTGATAGGCCGCGCGTGTCAGTTCGAATGCATTGGCGCAGGTGACATGCAGCAATTGTTCGGGGCGGGCGCAGACGCGCACGATGCGGCCGTCTTCAGCTTGCAGGCATTCGCCATCGTAGAGCGGCGGCTGGCCTCGCTCCAAAAACAAACCCACGTCTTCACCCTCGGCACTGAAACAGCGCAGGCGGCTTTTGCTGCGGGCATCGAAGGTCAGGTGCAGCTCGGCGTCCCAGCGGGGTTGAGTGTCGATTCTGCGATGAATCACCAGCATCGGAAGGCTTCCAGCAATGAACGGTGCTGTGTTTAGAGCAAGGGGCTTGCCAATCGAAGGGGATGTAGGAAATAGGGGGGGGTGGCGTTTCAGGATGGGGCGGATTGCGTGCTGTTATGGTGCGCCTGTCGATATCGCGCACCATTTTGCAGCTTGCACGAAACACTGTGGGAGCGAGCCTGCTCGCGATATCAGTGCATCAGTAAAATCAACGCTGACTGACCCACCGCTATCGCGAGCAGGCTCGCTCCCACAAAGGAAACATCTCGGCGGCTACTCGGTACTGCCCAGCCCTTGCCAATGCTTGAGCCCGATGAAGATAAAGCGCAATTGCTGGGTGATCTTCACTTGCGGGGTGAGGTGCTCGGGCAAGGCTTCGGCGGGCGGGTCGATGATGTCCGGCAGGGTGGCGAACACGCTTTTGACGATCAGGTCGGCCATTACACTCAAAGCAGGCAGGTCCAAGTGCTGCAATTTGGGCATCAGTGCCAGGTCGGCGGCCAAGTCCGAGCTGATGCCTTCACGCAGACAGGCGATGGCCTTGCGCACGGGCAGGGAGCCGCCGTACTGCTCACGGGCCAAAAACAGGAATTGCGAGCGGTTGGCTTGCACCACGTCGAGAAAAATACGCACCGAGGCATCAATGATGCCGCCCATGACGAATTCGTTGTGACGTACCAGCCGGATCGTTTCGCGGAAGGTCTGACCGACTTCGCTGACCAGTGCCAGGCCCAGTTGGTCCATGTCGTCGAAATGCCGGTAGAACCCGGTGGGGACGATGCCGGCGGTCCTGGCGACTTCGCGCAGGCTCAGGCTGCCGAACCCTCGGCCGCACTCCATCAAATGACGGGCGGCATCCATCAAGGCATTTCGGGTCTGTTGTTTCTGTTCGGCGCGGGGCAGCATCGCAGGGCTGACTTCTGATTCACGGAAGCGACGCACTCTAGCAAATCGGCTTTGCCGACGTCGAACGGTAGAGGGGGATCAAGCGGGGAAGCGAGGGTCTCGGAAAATCAAAAGCCCGATTGCAGGAATCGGGCTTTTTCGCAGGCCACCATCGGCTCAGCTCAATGCGCTGTTGCGTTCGATCACGCGGTCACCACCGCCTTCGGCAACGGCCTGACCTTGTGGGGTGCGCTCGTAACCGCCTTCAACCAGACCTTTTTCTTCAAGGCGATCACGGCCACCTTCAGCGACTTCCTGGCCCTGAGG
>NZ_JABWQV010000105.1 GCF_014268615.1 Pseudomonas tehranensis
TGTGGGAGCGAGCCTGCTCGCGATGAGGACAGCCCGCTCAGCGAAGATTCAAAGCCTTACCCCAACAACCCCCGCATGATCAGATACAACAGCGAAGGCCCGAGCAAACACCCGAGCGCGGTATAGAACGCCGCCGTCAGGCAACCATACGGCACCAGTTTCGGATCGGTGGCCGCCAGGCCGCCGGCCACGCCGCTGGAAGTGCCCATCAACCCGCCAAAGATCACCGCACTGCGCGGATTGTTAAGACCAATCAAAGGTGCCACGAACGGCGTCGCCACCATCACCAGGATCGCTTTGATCAAACCGGCGGCGATGGACAGCGCCATCACCTCGGAACTGGCACCGATCGCCGCACCAGTCACCGGCCCGACGATGTAGGTCACTGCCCCAGCGCCGATGGTGGTCAGGCTCACCGCATCGGTGTAACCGAAGGCCATCGCCACGCCGACACCGGCGATGAACGAGGTGGCCACCCCGACGAACAGGGCCAGTACCCCGACGTAACCCGCGCGCTTGAGTTCCTCGACACTCACCCCAAACGCCGTGGCGACAATGGCAAAGTCCCGCAGCATGGCGCCGCCCAGCAGGCCGATACCCGAGAGCAGCGGAATGTCGACTACACCCTTCTGCCCGCCGGTCATCGCACCGCCGATATACGACAGCACTAACCCCAGAAGAATCGCGATGGCCGAACCGTGCAGGCGACCCTTAGTGAACGTGTCGCTGATCCAGTACGACACCCACATGGTGATGCCGACAATCGCAAAGCCACTGAGCAGACCGTAGCCGGTGATCACTTTCATCAATGATTCGTACATGGCAATCACCCAACCGTCTTAGCGGAAACATCGGTTTCAGGCCCTTTGTTGCCGATGCGCACCAGTACCGGCACCATCGCAAAGGCAATCACCACCGCCAGGGTCCCGGCCAGAATCGCCATTGGCCCGCCCTTGAGCGCGCCATAGACGTTTTGCTGAGCGGCCATCGCGACCACGATGGGAATGTAGATCGCACTCCAGAATTCCACGCCGGCTTCGGACTTGCCCTTGAACAGGCCGCGTTTGCTCAGGTAACTGCCCAGGCCGATCAACAGCAGCATCGCAATGCCGACACCGCCGACGTTGGCCGGCACGCCGATCAGTTTGCCCAGCAGCTCACCGATGAAAATACCCGCCAGGGTACAAAAGGCCAAAAACGCCACACCGTAAATAATCATTGTTGTAGTCCTCAAAGTGCATCGTCGAAGTTGTTGTTTTTGTGCTTCGCCAGCTTGAGTCGGTGGTTTAGGGTCGGCGGCGTCCCTCCTCTCTGAGCAGCGTCTGCAAGGTGTCCAGGCGCGCACCGTCGAAAGCGATGACGGTGCCCTGCTCGAACACCCGGCGCGCCAGTCCCGTCAGAACCGCACCGGGCGGCAGTTCGATCTGTAACCGCACGCCTCGCTCGTAGGCGCTTTGCACCGTGCCGCGCCAATCCACCACACGGCACATGTTGAAAGCCAGGTCCTCACGCAAGGCGTCGGTGTTCACCACGGGCCGGGCACGACTGCCGCTCAGATAACCCAAAGCGGGCGCTTTCAACGGCACCTCGGCAAACGCCTGGGCCAGTGCCCGGGCCGGGGCCTCCAGCAACGGACAGTGGGACGGGACGCTTACCGCCAGCCGACACGCTTTCGCGGCGCCCTGGCTGCGTGCCTTCTCGGCGACGATGCCCATGGCCTCGTCACTGCCAGCAATGACCACCTGGTTATCGGCATTGATGTTGGCCAGGTAAACCGGCGTCATGGCGCTGTGCACCTGCGCGAGCAACACCTCCACTGTCGCCAGCTCAAGGCCGATTATCGCCGTCATGCCATAGCCTCGCGGATACGCCTGCTGCATCAGTTCGCCCCGCAGGCTGACCAGCCGCAATGCATCATCAAACTCCAGTGCACCGGCCACCACCGCCGCCGGGTACGCGCCAATGGACAGGCCCGCAACGTAATCCGGCACAGGTGCCTGTTCCAGCAATTGCCGGGCTGCCGCGACACCCGCGATCAACAGACACAGTTGCACGGCTCGGGTCGATTGCAACGCCTCGGTGCTGTCCAACTGTCGTACGTTTTCGCCCAGCACTTCACCGGCCTGTTCCAGCAGTTGCGGCGACACGCCCTGGAGCATGCCCGCCCGCTGCGCACCCTGGCCGGGGAATACCAAGAGGCTGCTCACGCCACTTGCTCCAGCGACGGTTGCCACGGATCGGTCACCAGACGTGCCTGACGATTATCCTTGAGCAACACCCGTCGCGCCGAGCCGGCCCACTCGCGCAGGGCAACAGCGCCGAAGGGGGTTTGCAGTTGCATATCCACGGCGCACGTCGAACCGTCCAGTTGCGCCAACAAATCCCGGGCCTCAATACGATCCAGCGGCTGCGGTGTGCGCAGGATCAAATCCAGGTCACTGCGCGCATGCAGCGCCTCGATGCCACTGGCCAGTTCAAATCCGGCGCTGCCGCTGACACCCCAGATCCAGCCGCTGGCATCCAGCATCGGCCGCAATTGCGCGAGCGCCTGCAACGCCGGCACGTCACGGCGCAATGCGACATGGCAAAGCTCCTCGGGGCGCACCCGGCGCTGGATCGCCGCCACCGGCATCGACGTGGCATAACGCTGTTCCCGCGAAACTCCCCGCACACCCACGGCAATGTGTCCCGGCGCGGTGATCGCTCGCCGCACCACCACCGGTTGCCCAAGGCTGAGGGAGTCAATGACCCACGCCGGCGCATCCGCAGGCAACGGCTGTGGAGTCATCCCCCACAGCAGGTCGTGGGCCAGAAAGGTACTCACCACTGTGCTCTCAACAATTGGCGAACAGTGCTGGAAGCCGCACGATGCGTCGCCCCGAGGCGGCTGCTCAAGTCCCGAGGCGCGTCTGCCACTTCGTTGATCGCCTGTTGCAGACAATCTCTGACCCGTGCCAGATCCGCCGCGTTTGGCTGCTCGATCTGCTCCACCGACAGGGTTTCCCACAGCAAACCGAGGCTGGCGAAACTGTCGATGTCATAGGCCATCGGCGGCACGCTGGCGGCCAGGGCCTCAAGCTCTTCGACGCTGCGCAGGGTCACCCGCGCCGCCGAGGCTTTGCCCATGGCGTGGACCATCACACCCGGGTCGCGCAAAGCGATCAACCGGTTGGCCTGATAACCGTGGGCCAGGAACGCCCCGGACATGGCCTTGCCCACCAGCAAACCGATCACCGGATGCCCGGCCAGCCGCGCTCGGGCATAACTGTCCGCCGCACCGGCCAAGGCCTGATGAATACCCAGGGCTTCTTCACGACGACCATAGGCCTGGCTCGGCACATCGACGATGGCAATCAGCGCGCGCTTGTGGGGGGCATCGCGGTCGGCATCGATAGCCTCGTCCACGGCTTTGGCCAGGCCCCAACCTTCGAGCAAACCGACTTCGCCGTTGCGAGCACGGGGAAAGCGACTGTCGGGATCCGCCACCACCGCCAGCAGGCGCACGTTTTGCTCGCCCAGGGTGACGTCAGCAACTTTCAACGAAGCCGGCAAGCCTTCCAATGGCGTGGCGTTGCCACTCAAGGCCTCGAACCAGCGCAAGCCTCTCAACGAATACGAATTCATGGGCGTTCTCCCTGATACAACTGGCGAACCGCGGCCGGTTCGATTTGCACTTCAGTGTCCAGTCGGGCCAAACGTTGCAGGAACACCTCGGCCTGACCGCTGCGATGCTGGGCGGGTACGCCCAAGTGCAACAACTGGCTGACGTGCTCGCGGATCTGCGCCACGTCATCGGCCACATAGCGGTCCACCAACCCGGTGGCGAAGCGTTGCTCACCGCCGGTCAGGCTCCAGATGAACGGCCGATCACGGGAATCGTACTCGTCGATCCCGGCCTCCTGCTCGATCACTTGCGGACCGTTCAGGCCCAGCCGCGCTTCCTGGGTCACCAGCAGATAGCTGCACAGTCCGGCGGCGATGGACATACCGCCAAAACAACCGACGCTGCCGGCCACCACACCGATGACGGGCTGGTACTGGCGCAGGTCGACAATCGCCGAATGAATCTCGGCAATCGCCGCCAGCCCCAGATTGGCCTCCTGCAGACGCACGCCGCCGGTTTCCAGCAGCAACACGGCGCGGGTCGGGATGCCTTTGCGGTTGTCCTCGGCGGCCAGCTCCAGCGCTCCGGCAATCTTCGCCCCGCCGACTTCGCCAAGACTGCCGCCCTGGAACGCGCCTTCGATGGCCGCGATCACCACCGGCAGGCCATCGAGCAAGCCCTTGGCGATCACCACACCGTCGTCGCTTTGCGGCACCACGCCCTGACGCAGCAGCCAGGGCGACATGATTCGCTGGAAGGGGTCGAGCAGTTCACGGAACGAACCGTTATCCAGCAAGGCTTTGGCCCGTTGCCGGGCACCCAGCTCGACAAAGCTGTGTTTGTTGAGCAACGCTGCGCTGTCAGTCATGGCCGATCTCCTCGAAGCCCTGTTCCAGGCGCAACCGCACCACACCAGGGGTGGCACCGAAATCATGGATGTCGATCGCCAGGGCCGGCGGCATCTGGCCGTCGAACATGCGGGCGAACAGATGTTGCCAGCGTTGTTCACTGCCGTTGACCGAGGTCTGCACCTGAATGGTCAACTTGCCCGCCAGGCCCGGCTCGATCAGCACTTCCAGGTCACCCGAGCCGACGCAGCCCACCAGCGCCCGGCCCCGTGGCGGCTGCCCGGCGGGAAATTCAAAGGATAAGGTTTGCATCAGCACACTCCTGGGAAGAGGCCATCGCCGCGCTCGATTCGGTCGAGGAACAGGCAGGCGGCGAGCAAATCGGCAGCGCCACCGGGCGAGGCGTTCATGGCAATCAATTGTTGGTCCAGCGCATGCAACTGGCGACGACCGCCCAGGCTGGCGCTGCCACCGGCGTCGAGCACCGCTTTGGCGCCGTGCTGCATGGCCTGCAGACCGGGCTCACCAGCGCGGTAGAGCACGCAGGTGTCGGCCAACGTTGTCATGATCGCCAGCAAAGCATCGAGCCGGGCATTCTGTTCGCCCGCCCCCGCCGCGCGACTGCGCTTGAGTTGTGGCAGGCCCAGGCCGGTGACGGCCGGGAATGCCAGCTGTGCTTCTTCCCGGGCGCCTCGCACGCCATAGCGTTGAGCCACTTGGGCGCCATGGCTGAAGGGATTGGGTGCGTAGCGATCGTTGAGCAAGGCCAGCCGCGCGGCACGTAAAGTGACGGCGCTGGCGACGCTGGATTCAGGTTCCAGTGCGGCCGCAGCCACCAACAGACCCAAAGCCCAGATCGCGCCACGGTGGGTGTTCACACCGTCGGTGGTAGCGAGCATCGCCGCTTCCCCTTCACGGCCGATCCGCCCAAGAGCTTCGCGCAACGGCAGGCCGATCTCGCCGTATTCAAGGGCGGCGTCGGCCATTTCCTTGAATGCCGGCCACAGCGACAATGCCGAAGCGTGCATCAGACCCAGGTGCAGATCGGTGTGGGCGCCATTGCCGCGCCGATCCACCAAGGCCGGTTTGGGTGACAGGTCGGCTTCGTCGATCAGCGCGTCCACCGCCATATCCGCCAAGCGCTCGGCCAAGGACAATTTTTTCGGTTGCAGGTTGAAGGCGTGCATTTACCAACTCCTGAACTTGGCGGGCGGGTTGTAGAGGCCACCGGACCACTCCACCAGATCAGCCACGCTCTTGGCGGCGAGCAACTCGCGGGTGGCGTCAGTGCGACGAATGCCGAGGTCTTCAGGCAGGGCAATCAAGCCTTCGCGGCGCATACGGGCAGTGTCTTTCGGGTTATGGCGCAAACCGATTGCAGTGACCCCGGCCACGGCGGCGATCATTGCCTGGCGCTCCTCCAGAGAACGAGCCTTGTACAGGTAAGCGATGCCCTCTTCGGTGAGCAGGTGGGTGACGTCGTCGCCGTAGATCATGATCGGTGCCAGGGGCATGCCGGCTTTTTTCGCCACCTCCACTGCGTCGAGGGTTTCGACGAAGGTGGGTTTGCCGCCCTCCTGGAAGGTCTCGACCATCTGCACCACCAGTTTCTTGCCCCGCTCAAGCAGCGGCGCCTCACCATCGCCGTGGCGCATGTCGAGCCAGGCCGGTGTGCCGTGACGGCGACCGCGCGGGTCATGGCCCATGTTCGGCGCACCGCCGAAACCGGCCAGTCTGCCACGGGTTACCGTCGAAGAATGTCCGTCGCCGTCCACCTGCAAAGTGGCGCCGATAAATAGGTCCACCGCGTATTGCCCGGCCAGTTGGCAGACCATGCGGTTGGAGCGCAGCGAACCGTCATGACCGGTGAAGAACACGTCCGGCCGCGCGGCAATGTAGTTTTCCATGCCCAGTTCGGTGCCAAAGCAATGCACGCTTTCGACCCAGCCGCTTTCGATGGCCGGGATCAGGGTTGGATGGGGATTGAGGGTCCAGTTACGGCAGATCTTGCCCTTCAAACCCAGGGACTCGCCGTAGGTTGGCAGGATCAGCTCGATGGCGGCGGTGTTGAAGCCGATGCCGTGATTGAGCGACTGGACGTTGTGTTTCTCGTAGATCCCGCGGATCGCCATCATCGCCATCAACACATGCACCGGCTTGATGTGGCGCGGGTCGCGGGTGAACAGCGGTTCGATGTAGAACGGCTTGTCGGCCACCACCACAAAATCGACCCAGGATGCCGGGATATCAACCCTCGGCAGGTCGCTGACGTCGTCCACCAACTGGTTGACCTGGACAATGACAATCCCGTCGCTGAACGCCGCCGGCTCAATCAGCGCAGGGGTGTCTTCGGTACTGGGGCCGGTGTAGATATTGCCAGCACGGTCGGCCATGAACCCGGCCGAGAGCACCACGTTGGGAATCAGGTCCACCACCAGCCGGGCATAGAGCTCGATGTAGGTGTGGATCGCGCCGATCTCCAGCAGGCCATCTTCGAGCAACTGGCTGATGCGCAGGCTCTGGGTGCCGGCGAAGGAAAAATCCAGCTTGCGGGCAATGCCGCGTTCGAACAGGTCCAGGTGTTCGGAGCGGCCGACGCTGGGCATGATCATGTGCAGGTCGTGCAGCTTCGCCGGGTCGACTTTGGCCAGAGAGCGCGATAGAAAATCCGCCTGCTTCTGGTTATTGCCTTCCAGCACCACGCGATCGCCCGGAAGGATCAACGCCTCCAGCGCCGCAACGATCTTGTCGGTGGGCAACACCACACCGTCGGCAAGCCCCTTCACCAGCTCGAGACGCCGCTGCTTTTCGCAACGCCGCCGCGTCCAGCGCGAGTCGGGGGATATTGTTGTTGTCATGACCACTCCACGGGTTCGCTGTCGTGGGGGCTACCTTAGGAGCGTCAGGATCAGGACATCAATCAAGCTCAGCGGCGGATCGTTACGCTTGGCGTAATGGTTGAACGCAGTCCTGTGGAAGCAAGCGTTGCTCCCACAGGTCCTGGCGAATCGATGCTGGACAAAGTCCATACACAACCCTGACCTCACCACGGGCGGTATTCGCATACTCAAACAGCCCCCAACAAAAAGCCCCGCTTCCTTTCAGAAGCGGGGCTTTTTGCGTGTCAGGCCAGTTGAGGCTGTGCGCTCATGGGCTGAAGCGGCAGTAGCGGAGCGTGGGGATCGGCCTTGACCGATGCACGCCACGCCGCCAACCATTCGCTATGCCCCTCGCTCCAGACCTGCTCATGCAGGCGGGACAGGGTCACCGGGTCGCTCAGCAGCGCCAGTCGCTCGCTGTTGTTCAGGCCCGCCGGGCCGACCTTGAGCGCGTGACGAACCCGTTCGATCCGCAGCCATTCGATCGGCTCGGCCTGGCCGTGACGCGATGTGGCCAGGGCAAAGGCCAGGGCGTTCTGTTGCGGATCGACCACTGCGCGGATGAAACCGTCGTTCAGCGCGTGCCAACGGTTTTCATGGGTGTACTGGTCGGTCGACAGCAGTTCCTGTGGCGGTGCGTATTCCTCAGGGATCAGGAACAGGCTTTCATCGCGGGACTTCAAGCCAAGGCCCACTCGGCTGGAGATCACCGACACCGGAATCGACAGCATCAGCGAACCGACGATCGGCACCAGCCACCACAAAAAGCTCGGGTTCAGCCAGATCACCAGCAAGGCCCAGAAGAAGCCCAGCAGGGTTTGCGGGCCGTGGCGCTTGACGGCTTCGCTCCAGGGCGTGGAGTCGTCGTCACGTTTGGGCGAGTTCCAGGTAGCGGCCCAGCCCAGGAAGGCGGCGAGCACGAAGCGGGTGTGGAAAATCATCCGCACCGGCGCCAGCAGCATGGAGAACAACATCTCCAGCAACATCGACATCGTTACCTTGAACTTGCCACCAAACTCTTTCGCGCCCTTGGCCCAGATCAGGATGATGCTCAGCAGCTTAGGCAGGAACAGCAACACGATGGTGGTGGAGAACAGCGCGATGGCTTTTTCCGGATGCCACTGCGGCCACAACGGGTACAGTTGGCGTGGCTCGAGGAAGTATTGCGGCTCCATCAGCGTGTTCACCGCCAGCAGCGCGGTGGATAGCACCAGGAAGAAGAACCACAGCGGTGCCGACAGATAGGACATCACGCCGGTCAGGAATACCGCGCGATGCACCGGGTGCATGCCCTTGACCAGGAACAGCCGGAAGTTCATCAGGTTACCGTGGCACCAGCGACGGTCACGCTTGAGTTCGTCCAACAGGTTGGGCGGCAACTCTTCATAGCTGCCCGGCAAATCGTAGGCAATCCAGACGCCCCAGCCGGCACGGCGCATCAGCGCGGCTTCGACGAAGTCGTGGGACAGGATCGCCCCGGCGAACGCCCCTTTACCGGGCAACGGCGCCAGGGCGCAGTGCTCGATGAACGGCTTCATGCGGATGATCGCGTTGTGACCCCAGTAGTGGGATTCCCCCAACTGCCAGAAGTGCAGGCCGGCGGTGAACAGCGGACCGTACACCCGGGTGGCGAATTGCTGCATGCGCGCATACAGCGTGTCCATGCCCGAGGCGCGTGGCGCGGTCTGGATGATGCCGGCATCCGGCGTGGCTTCCATCAGGCGCACCAGGCTGGTCAGGCACTCGCCACTCATGACGCTGTCGGCGTCGAGCACGACCATGTATTTGTAGTCACTGCCCCAGCGACGGCAGAAGTCGTCGAGGTTACCGCTCTTGCGTTTGACGCGACGACGACGGCGGCGATAGAAAATCTTGCCAAAACCCCCGGCTTCACGGCAGACATCCAGCCAGGCTTGCTGCTCGGCGACGCAGATATCGGTTTCGTTACTGTCGCTGAGTACGAAGAAGTCGAAACGATCCAGGTCCCCGGTGGCCACCACCGACTCGAACGTGGCACGCAAACCGGCGAACACTCGTGGCACATCCTCGTTGCAGATCGGCATCACCAGCGCGGTGCGGGCGTCCTTGGGAATCGGCTCGTTGCCAGCACTGGCACCGGAGATGCGGTACTTGTCGTGACCGGTGAGTAGCTCGAGAAACCCCATCAGCGCCGTCCAGAAGCCGGCCGATACCCAGCAGAACAGGATCCCGAACAGAATCAGGATGCTGGTCTGCAATGCATAGGGCAGTACCTGGGTGGCGGTCTGCAACAGCGGCTGGTGCAGGACTTCGTCCAGGTCCACCAACGACCAGCCCTGGTACGGCATGATGCCCTTCATGTACCAACCGGCGACGATGGTCTGGCCGAGCATCAGGATCAGCAGGATATAGCGACGGATCGAACCCACGGTGCGCCAGCGTGCGTGCGGCAACACGCGCTCATCCTTGGGCGGCTTCGGCGGGTTGGTGCGACCTGTCAGGCGACGCCAGGCGCGCACCAGGATATTGGTGCGCCACGGCTCCGGTACCACCTTGGTCCGACGAATCGGCGGCGTGGCTTTGAGACAGACACGCCCGCTGGCGTCGAGCGCCAGCATTTCGGCGTCTTCGAGTTCTTCGGCGGTGCTCAGGGTCAGCCGACGGCCCACCGAGGCTTGCGCCGCTTCGGTGGGTGCATCGAAGGCCGACGACGAAAGGCGCTCGTGCAGCTCGCTGAAAGACTTGCAGCCCGCCAGCTCGGCGCGCTGCGCATCGGTCATGGGCAAATGGGCCAGATACTCGCTGAGCGTCTCTGGCTGTACTGGAGTATTACTCATCGGCTGGCAACTGATAGCTCCAGGTCTCGGTCAGGACTTGTTCAGTCGGTTCCGGTTCCTGCGGGGTTGGGGTCGACTCAGCGGCAGTGGACGCGCTATCGGCCTTGGCTTCTTTTTCCTGCTCTTTTTCCTGCGCGATTTCCTTATCGCTCTGCTGCCTGGCGACCTTGTCAGCCTTGGCAAGGGTCGTGGTCACCGCATGGGACGCGGCCGGCGCTTCAACCGGAACCAGTGGACGGACCAGCGCGGCGCGCATTTCAGTAGACTGTTTCGGGTCTTTGATCTTCAGTCGCAGGGTCAGGCGCCAGCCCTTGGTTTCAGGGTTGTAACGCACATTATTCTCGACGATCTCGCCGTTTTCGCCGACGCTCACCTGACTACGCACTTCGGCGTCTTCCGGCAGGGCTTGCAGGGAAGGACCTTCGAAATCCACCAGATAAGCCACGCTGCCGTCCGGCTGACGGATCAGGTTGGACTGCTTCACGTCACCGGTCGAACGCAGGGTCTGCTTGACCCAGGCGCTGTCCGGCGAATGCAGGTTGGCTTCGTCGAGGGTCCAGTGCAGGCGGTAGGCGAAGTCCAGCGGCTGACCTGGCTCAGGCAGCTTTTCCGGGCTCCAGAACGCAACGATGTTGTCGTTGGTTTCGTCAGCGGTCGGAATTTCAACCAGGTCGACGGAGCCCTTGCCCCAATCGCCTTTCGGTTCGATCCAGGCACTTGGACGCTTGTCGTAGCGGTCATCGAGGTCTTCGTAGTGGCTGAAGTCACGACCGCGCTGCAGCAGGCCGAAACCACGCGGGTTTTCTACCGAGAAGTTGCTTACAGCCAAGTGTTTCGGGTTGTTCAACGGGCGCCAGATCCACTCGCCGTTGCCGGCATGGATCGACAAGCCGCTGGAGTCGTGCAGCTCTCGACGGTAGTTCAGGATCTTGGACGGCTGGTTGGCGCCGAACAGGAACATGCTGGTCAACGGAGCAATGCCCAGCTTGGTGACGCGATCTCGCAGGAACACGCGCGACTTCACGTCGACAACAGTGTCGGTACCCGGACGCAGGATCATGCGATAGGCGCCGGTAGCCCGTGGCGAATCCAGCAGGGCGAAGATCACCAGGTGCTTATCGGTCGGCTTGGGACGCTGGATCCAGAACTCGCGAAAGCGCGGGAATTCTTCACCCGATGGCAGGGCGGTATCGATGGCCAGGCCACGGGCGGACAAGCCATAAACCTGACCCTTGCCGATGACGCGGAAGTAGCTCGCGCCCAGCATGGTCATGATTTCGTCTTGCTTGTCGGCCTTGTTGATCGGGTACAGCACGCGAAAACCCGCGTAGCCCAGTTTCTCCGTGGACTTGGGATCGAACTTGACGTCACCGAAATCGAAGCGCGTCGGGTCATACTTGATTTCATCGACGGTGGTCGCGGTGATCTCGTTGATCTTCACCGGCGTGTCGAAATGCATGCCCTGGTGATAGAAGGACAGCCTGAACGGCGTCTTCTGATCGGCCCACTCGGCTTTTTCGGTGCGGAAACGGATTTTTTGATAGTCAGCGAATTTCATTTCGCGAAATTCGTTCGGCAGATTGCTGCGCGGGGCTTCGAATTTTTGCCCGGCCAGTTCTTGAGCCTTCGCCGATACATCATCCAGGCTGAATGCCCACAGTTGGCCCGCGCCAAACAGGCACAGCAGGGCCGAGCCCGCTACCAGAGCGTTTCTAAACCGTTTGGCAGTCATTTTTGGTGCATTACAGGGACTAACAATCACGAGCAACCCTCGCCGAAAACAGATCAAAAAACCAACGGCCAGATAAAGTATCTGCAAGGTATCGGCATTGAAAAACCGCACCTGCAGGCCACTCTTGCCAAGTTGGCGAGCATTGTTCCGACTCCGATGGGACAAAATGATTCCCCAAACGGCCCAGGACAAGTCTCTACCTAAGTCAAATGGACCAGCGAACGCTGGTCCCCCGTAGCGCGCGATTATCTAGTAGCCCGCGTGACAACGCATCAGGGGTAACAAAGTATTTATCGAGAAAACTCCCTGTTTTGCCTCGAAACAGGACCGAAAAGATGTTTCAAACGCTTTCAGACCTGTAACAGGAAGGTTACCGGGCCGTCGTTAACCAGATGCACCTGCATGTCGGCGCCGAATCTACCTGATGCCACAGTGCCATGCACCTGTTTCGCGTGGGCGAGCAGATAGTCAAAGAGCTCCTCGCCCAAGGCCGGAGGTGCGGCCGTCGAAAAGCTCGGGCGCAACCCGCTTTTGGTGTCCGCCGCCAGGGTGAACTGCGACACCAACAGCAAGCCACCGCCGACATCTGCCAGAGACAGGTTCATCTTGCCATCAGCGTCGCTGAACACCCTGTAGTTCAGCAGTTTGTGCAGCAATTTGTCGGCGCTGGCCCGGGTGTCCTCGGGCTCGACCGCGATCAGGACCAGCAGGCCTTGGTCCACCGCGCCAACGACTTCCCCTGCGACCTCGACCCGGGCGCTGCGGACCCGTTGCAACAGCCCCTTCATGCTTCTTCGGGCGGCAGGTCGAGCAGGCGCCGGGCCATCTGCGCAGCGGCACGTACCAACGCATCGGTGATACCTGGCTCCGAGGCAGCGTGGCCGGCGTCGCGGATCACCTGCAGTTCGCTGTTGGGCCAGTTCTGGTGCAGCTCCCAGGCATTGTCCAGCGGGCAGATCACGTCGTAGCGACCGTGCACGATGACGCCCGGCAGATGGGCGATCTTGCCCATGTCACGGATCAACTGGTTGGGTTCGAGAAAAGCGTTGTTGGTGAAGTAATGACACTCGATCCGGGCAATCGACAACGCACGCTGCGGCTCGGAGAAGCGATCGACCACCAGCGGGTTCGGGCGCAGAGTCGCAGTGCGACCTTCCCAGGTCGACCAAGCCTTGGCCGCGTGCATCTGAGCGATCTGGTCATTACCTGTCAGGCGTTTGTGGAAGGCGCCGAGCAGGTCGTCGCGCTCGTCCAGGGGGATCGGCGCGATGTAATCCTGCCAGTAATCGGGGAACAGGCGACTGGCGCCGGCCTGATAGAACCACTCGATTTCCTGCGGACGGCAGAGAAAGATCCCACGCAGAATCAGGCCGTGTACCCGCTCGGGATGAGTCTGGGCGTAAGCCAAGGCCAGGGTCGAGCCCCAGGAGCCGCCAAACAGCACCCATTTTTCGATGCCCAGATGTTTGCGGATGCGTTCCAGGTCTTCGACCAGATCCCAGGTGGTGTTGTTTTCAAGGCTGGCATGAGGGGTGGAGCGGCCACAGCCGCGCTGGTCGAAGGTAACGATGCGGTACAGGTTCGGATCGAAGTAGCGGCGGCTCTGCGCATCGCAACCGGCACCCGGGCCACCGTGAATGAACACCACCGGCAGGCCTTCCGGGGAACCGCTTTCATCGACATAGAGCGTGTGGGTGTCATCGACAGCCAGATCGTGCCGGGCATGAGGTTTGATCTGCGGGTACAAAGTCTGCATTGCGCGCTCCGTAAGGGGTCGAGTCATCCCTGGGGGGACTTCTATTTAATCTGCCGTCCGGCATCATAAACCCGAATTACCCGAATGAGCATGTCCCCTGCACAGTCAAAGCGTGTCAGCCAGATACGCCAGCAGTGTGCGATACATCTGATCGACCTCCGGCACCAGCCCCCGGCCCCGCAGGCAACCATGGACCAGGCCCTCGCCGACATACAAGGAAGAGCTCACCCCGGCGATGTTCAGTCGCTCGCTATAAAGGACGCCGTCGTCGCGCAACGGGTCCCATTGCGCCACGACGACCAGCGCTGGCGGCAGGCCGCTCAGGTCATCGGCGAGCAACGGCATGGCGAGGGAAGACGGTTGAGTGTCGCTCAGATAGAGGGCGTGATAACTGTCCAGATCGCGGCTGCTCAACAGTGGTGCATCGGCACATTCGCGCCGCGAGGGCAGATGGGCCGGGCCACCGAGGGCGGGATAAATCAGCACCTGGGCCCGTGGCAGCGCTTGCCCGGCATCGCGCAAGGCCAGGCACAACGCGGCGGCGAGATTGGCCCCGGCGCTGTCACCGGCCACCAGCCGACGGCGAGGGTCGATGGCAAAAGGGGTGGCCGCCAGGTGATGCCACACCGTGACGCAATCTTCGAAACCCGCCGGAAACGGATGCTCCGGGGCCAACCGATAATCCACCGCCATGACCAGCACGCCAAGGGTCGCGGCCAGTTCCATGCAGATGAAGTCGTGGGAGTCCAGATCCCCCACCACCCAGCCGCCACCGTGCAGATAAAGGATGCATGACCAGCCTTCGGACGGCGGCGCGCTCCGAGGGCAGTAAGCCCGCACGGCCACGCCGGCCACCTCGAAATCCTCGACCGCCAGCGCTTCCGGGCACGGCGGGGTGAAGGCCCGGCACATTTGGCTGTAGGTCTGGCGCTGGCTGGAGAGGCTGTTGTCCGGGCTGTTGAAGCTCAGGGTTTTGTCGATGAAGGCTGACATCGCCTGGGAGAGTGAGTAGGCCATTATGGTTTGCCGTGGATCGCTAAGGTGTAGCTTGGAGGCTTTTGTGGCGAGGGAGCTTGCTCCCGCTGGACTGCGTAGCAGTCCTCGCTTTTTTTGGCGGTTGCTGCGCAACCGAGCGGGAGCAAGCTCCCTCGCCACAAAGTTACTCACTGCCCTCTGGATTGCATCAGTTCTTGAGACTGGCCTGCACCGCCGCCACGCCATCCTTGCCGTCGAAACTGGTGACACCTGCCAGCCACCGCTGCAAATCCTCAGGATGCTCGCGCAACCATTGCCGAGCAACTTCCTGAGGCGTCTTGCGCGCCATGATCGGCACCATCAATTGGCTTTCCTGGGCCGCCGTAAATGTCAGGTTATCCAGCAACCGACTCACATTCGGGCAGCGCTGGGCGTAGTCCGGCGCGGTCACGGTGGAGACCGTCGCTGCGCCTTCGTTCGGGCCGTAGACGTCTTCGCTGCCCGTCAGGTAGGTGATGTTCATATTGATGTTCATCGGGTGCGGGGTCCAGCCGACGAAGACCACGAACTCCTTGCGATTCACCGCCCGCTGCACCGCCGCCAGCATCCCGGCCTCGCCAGACTCGATCAGCTTGAAGTCCTTGAGGCCGAAGTGATTGGTTTCAATCATGGTCTTGATGGTGGTGTTGGCACCGCTGCCCGGCTCGATGCCGTATATTTTTCCGCCGAGCTGCTCCTTGAACCGGGCGATGTCAGCGAACGTCTTGAGGCCCGCTGCGGCCACGTAGTCCGGCACTGCCAGCGTGGCCTGGGCATCGGCAAGACTTGGCTGGTCCAGGACTCTCACCTGGTTGGCCGCCAGGAACGGAGCGATGTTGTTGTCCATCGCTGGTTTCCAGTAGCCCAGGAAGATATCGAGGCGCTTGTCACGGAGGCCGGCGAAGATGATCTGCTGCACGGCGCTGGTCTGTTTGCTTTCATAACCCAGCCCCGTGAGCAACACATCAGCCATGCCACTGGTGGCGATCACGTCGGTCCAGTTGACCACGCCCATGCGCACGGTCTGGCAGGACGTAGGCTCTGCGGCCATTGCCCCGCTGCTCAATATGGCGGTACCGCAGAGGATCGACAGACAGCGTTTGAACAGTCTTTTCATCGGGAAGGTCTCGTGCGGCAGCGATTATTGTAGGTCGGTGTCTTGGTGCACCGTGACCGGAACATTACGCAGCGTCGAGGGGGTGAAGGTGACCTGTGGCGACTCGGTTTTGCACGGTGGCGACAGGTTGTTGCAATGAAGGCTGTTGTGGCGAGGGAGCTTGCTCCCGCT
>NZ_JABWQV010000106.1 GCF_014268615.1 Pseudomonas tehranensis
TCGCGAGCAAGCCCGCTCCCACAGGGGCACCACCAATTTCCGACCATAGCCGTCGGAATTGGTCAAATTTTGTGCTATATTCCGCGCCCGCGATTTTTCATCTTCTATACCGGTCATCGACATGCAAGCAGCCAAGCCGTTATTTGACTATCCCAAGTACTGGGCCGAATGTTTCGGCCCGGCGCCGTTCCTGCCCATGAGCAGGGAGGAGATGGATCAGCTCGGCTGGGATTCGTGCGACATCATCATCGTGACCGGTGATGCCTACGTCGATCACCCTTCGTTCGGCATGGCGATCATCGGTCGGCTGCTGGAAGCCCAAGGCTTTCGCGTCGGGATCATTGCCCAACCGAACTGGCAGTCCAAAGACGACTTCATGAAGCTTGGCGAGCCGAACCTGTTTTTTGGCGTCGCGGCCGGCAACATGGACTCGATGATCAACCGCTACACCGCCGACAAGAAAATCCGTTCCGATGACGCTTACACCCCGGGTGGCATGGCGGGCAAGCGGCCGGACCGCGCGAGCCTGGTCTACAGCCAGCGCTGCAAGGAAGCCTACAAGCATGTGCCGATCGTGCTCGGCGGTATCGAAGCGTCCCTGCGCCGCATCGCCCATTACGATTACTGGCAGGACCGGGTGCGCAACTCGATCCTGATCGATGCCTGCGCCGACATCCTGCTCTACGGCAACGCCGAACGGGCGATTGTCGAGGTCGCCCAGCGTCTGTCTTACGGCCATAAGATCGAAGACATTACCGACGTGCGCGGCACGGCCTTCATCCGCCGCGACACCCCGCAAGGCTGGTACGAAGTCGATTCCACGCGCATCGACCGTCCGGGCAAGATCGACAAGATCATCAACCCGTACGTGAACACCCAGGACACTCAAGCCTGCGCGATCGAGCAGGAAAAGGGGCCTGTTGAAGACCCGAGCGAAGCCAAGGTCGTACAAATCCTGGCGAGCCCGCGCATGACCCGCGACAAGACAGTGATTCGTCTGCCGTCGGTGGAAAAGGTTCGTGGCGACGCGGTGCTCTATGCTCACGCCAACCGCGTGCTGCACTTGGAAACCAACCCGGGCAACGCCCGTGCGCTGGTTCAGAAGCATGGTGAAGTCGATGTCTGGTTCAATCCGCCGCCCATTCCGATGACCACCGAGGAAATGGACTACGTGTTTGGCATGCCTTACGCCCGTGTTCCACACCCGGCGTATGGCAAGGAAAAGATCCCGGCCTACGAGATGATCCGTTTCTCGGTGAACATCATGCGTGGCTGCTTTGGCGGCTGCACCTTCTGCTCGATCACCGAGCACGAAGGCCGGATCATTCAGAACCGCTCTGAAGAATCGATCATTCGCGAGATTGAAGAGATCCGCGACAAGGTCCCGGGCTTCACCGGCGTCATTTCCGACCTCGGCGGCCCGACCGCGAACATGTACCGCATTGCCTGCAAGAGCCCGGAAATCGAATCCGCGTGCCGCAAGCCGTCCTGCGTGTTCCCTGGCATCTGCCCGAACCTGAACACCGACCATTCTTCGCTGATCCAGTTGTACCGCAGCGCCCGGGCCTTGCCTGGGGTGAAGAAGATCCTGATTGCCTCCGGCCTGCGTTATGATCTGGCGGTCGAGTCGCCGGAATACGTCAAGGAACTGGTAACCCACCACGTGGGTGGTTACCTGAAGATCGCCCCGGAACATACCGAGGAAGGTCCGCTCAACCAGATGATGAAACCGGGCATCGGCAGCTATGACAAATTCAAGCGGATGTTCGAGAAGTACACCAAGGAAGCCGGCAAAGAGCAGTACCTGATTCCGTACTTCATCGCCGCCCACCCGGGCACCACCGACGAAGACATGATGAACCTGGCGCTGTGGCTCAAGGGCAACGGTTTCCGGGCCGACCAGGTGCAGGCGTTCTATCCGTCGCCGATGGCCACCGCCACGGCCATGTACCATTCGGGCAAGAACCCGCTGCGCAAGGTCACCTACAAGAGCGATGCGGTGACCATCGTCAAGAGCGAGGAGCAGCGCCGCCTGCACAAGGCCTTCCTGCGTTATCACGACCCCAAGGGCTGGCCGATGCTGCGCGAAGCGCTGACCCGCATGGGCCGCGCCGACCTGATCGGGCCGGGCAAGAACCAGTTGATCCCGTTGCATCAGCCGGCCACCGACAGCTACCAGAGCGCCCGGCGCAAAAACTCGACGCCGGCTGGCAGCCACAAGGTGGGCAAGGAAACCACCAAGATCCTGACTCAGCACACTGGCCTGCCACCGCGCGCCAGCGACGGCGGCAACCCGTGGGACAAGCGCGAGCAAGCCAAGGCTGCGGCATTCGCCCGCAACCAGCAGGCCGCCAAGGAACGCAAGGACGCCGCCAAGGGCAAAGGGCCCAAGCCTGCACGCAAGCCTGTCGTGCCGCGCTAATCGTCGTGCAACATCGCAAAACGCCAGCTTAGATGCTGGCGTTTTGCTTTCTAGCGGCGGTGCTACTCGTTTGCTATCGTGGCGCCCGCCAATGCCCGTCAGTTTCGTGCAATAAAGCCAAACACCGCTCTTGTGGCGAGGGAGCAAGCTCCCGCTCGGCGGCGTCTGTAGGAGCTGCCGAAGGCTGCGATCTGTTGATCTTCACTGGATGAGGCTCAATTGCCAGGGGAGAGATCGCAGCCTCGTTGCACTCTACAGCTCCTACAGGCGTCGTCCAGCGGGAGCAAGCTCCCTCGCCACAGATGCCAGTGTTGGCCCTGGGAGAGCCCGGCTTGCCCGCACTCACGGCCACACAGGCAATAAAGTTCTCACCCTCGGATTTTCAAGGACGATTCATATGAGCAACCCGTTACCGGGTATCGGCATGGACTACAGCCCCTCCCAGTTCATGGCCCGCCAACGCATCGAAAGCCAGATCAACCTGCCGCGCCTGTTTGCAGCCATCGACGCCGATCCCAGTATCGTCGGCGCGGGCGTGGTGTATATCGATGCCGAATTCAATGTGGTGACCCTGCGCGAGTTCAAGCCGATTTGCAGTATCAAGCCCAAGCGGATCATCTTGCGCGAGGCGCAGAAGTACATTGCACCGGCTCAGTTTGCTGATCAGGTAAAGAACAACCCGCGTGAGTCTCGTTTAGTGGGGGAGGCTGTCAATACGACGTTATCCTGCGCTGGCGCCATTCTGGGCTGGATTGTGGTTTTCAGTGGCACGATCGCTGTTCCATTTACAGCGGGTGCAAGTCTGGTCGTCACAGCCGTTGGGGCAACCGCCGCCGCTGCCAGTACCGCGCAGTGCGTGGTTGGAAGCATGCGTACCTACAACGAACTCAACGATCCAGCCGCTAATGATGATATGGACAGTGAGGACTGGTATCGCTACGCAATGCCAGTGTTGGATGCCGCATCATTGCTGGGAGCCGGGGCGTCCACTTTAACAACCCTCAAGCTCTTGCAAGCGAGGAAGGTCTCGACGGGCAGGAGTTGGTACGAGCTTTCCAAAGGTTTGACTCGTCAGCAAAGAAAGGCATTGACCAAAGAGTTGTTAACACTGAAGGACCCAAGCCTGACTAACAAATTATTGAAGCTTCGCCAGCGTTCGGGGACGCTTGCAAAGCGTTTCACGGCCACCCAGATCAATCACGCGACCGTGACCCAGATTCGCGACTCTCTGGGGGCCGCCATCGGCTTAACGGGCAGTAGCTTGTCTGGGAATTTGAAGACCATTGCCGTGGGGCTGTATGAGGAAGTTGAATAATGGACCGCAAGCATTCATTGAACACTTTCCTTGCTCATTATTTCCCGACCTTCATCTGCGCCTTTTTTCTAGCCTGTTTCGCGGTTTCCGCTTCAATTTCATTAGTCTCCAGTACTTACTTTCGAGGCGATCCCGAACGGGCCAAATATTCTTTTCTGGTTGCGCTGATCCTCTCTCTGCTCTTGGCGTTGAGTCATTTCGTCATGATCAGGGGGCGGTCATGGGGTGTTCGTGCCATCGTTGTGTTCTATCTGGCGTGTCTCTTCACTGTCCTCCCCACCTACGGCTACAAGCCGCATCCCGTCGCCTATGTGACTGGGTTGTTGTTTCCGTTGCTGGGGCTGCTATTGCTCAACAGCAAGCGCCATCGAGAGATGCGCCAAAAGTTGTTGGAGTTGCGCGAGGAGCGTATGGCGATGAGGTCTGCCGTCCGTCTGCAGAAGAAAAGGAAAGGACGCTAGGTGGAAAACTATCCGACTTTCATCCATTTTATGAAGCGCTACTTTCCGACCTTCATCGCGACGATATTCGTGGCGAAAATATCGTGTTTACTGGCGCTCTTTGCTCTTCTCGACAGTTTTTTTGTGCGCGCTACGTTGTCGAGCCAAGCGAAAATTTCCGCTGTATGCATTGCTATTTGTACGTTGGTTCTGGTCCATAGCAACTTTATGGTCGCGCGCGGCAGAGCGGGTTGGGTCTGGGTGTTTGCCGGGCTCTTTGTGGCCTGTCTGTTGTGTGTCTTGCCGACTATTGGTTATCGCCCGAATCGATTCGTTTATGCGGCGGGTCTGTTTTTTCCATTGCTCGGGCTGCTACTGCTCAACAGCAAACGTCACCGCGAAATGCGCAGCAAGCTGGTAGAAGTCCGCCGCCAACGCGAACGCTTCATCCAGGCCGCCAAGGCCTCCCGCTCACGGCGTTGAGTCGATTCGCTACCACCGCTGCTACATTTATGTGCTTACCTTTGCACCCGAATGCGAGCATCGCGCGCTTTTAGTGCTCTACTGCCGTGAGTAGACGAAGAAAGTGTCGGGCCTGCCTGCATGGCATAAGTCTTGCGCCGCTTTCGATAACGCCCAGGCTTGCAGGAGGTACGTCGTGTCGATTCACGTCGCATTGCACCATGTCACGCATTACCGGTACGACCGCGCTGTCGAGCTCGGTCCGCAGATCGTTCGCCTGCGCCCGGCGGCCCACAGCCGCACGCGGATTCTTTCTTATGCGCTGAAGGTCGCGCCCGATCAGCATTTCATCAACTGGCAGCAGGATCCCCAGGGCAATTACCTGGCGCGGTTGGTGTTTCCCGAGAAAACCCGGGAGCTGCGCATTGAAGTCGATCTGCTGGCGGAAATGGCGGTGTTCAATCCGTTCGACTTTTTCCTGGAACCCTACGCGGAAAAAATCCCGTTCACCTATGCCGCCGACGAGCGCAAGGAGTTGGCGCCTTACCTTGAAACCCTGCCGTTGACGCCGAGATTCCAGGCCTATCTGGACGGCATCGACCGCACGCCGTTGCCGGCGGTGGATTTCCTGGTGGCGCTCAACCAGCGCCTGAGCGAAGACATCAACTACCTGATCCGTATGGAGCCGGGCGTCCAGACCCCGGAGCACACCCTGGAGCATGCGTCCGGTTCCTGCCGCGACTCGGCCTGGTTGCTGGTGCAGTTGTTGCGCAACCTCGGCCTGGCCGCGCGGTTCGTTTCCGGCTACCTGATCCAGTTGACCGCCGATGTGAAAAGCCTCGACGGTCCGTCCGGCACCGAGGTGGATTTCACCGACTTGCATGCCTGGTGCGAGGTCTACCTGCCCGGTGCCGGCTGGATCGGCCTGGATGCGACGTCCGGGTTGTTCGCTGGTGAAGGGCATATCCCGTTGGCCTGTAGTCCCGATCCGTCCTCGGCGGCGCCCATCAGTGGCTTGGTGGAACCGTGCGAGTGCGAATTCAGCCACGAAATGTCCGTCGAGCGGATCTGGGAAGCGCCACGGGTCACAAAGCCCTACACCGAAGAACAGTGGCTGGCGATTCAGGCGTTGGGCCGGAAAATTGATGCCGACCTGCTGGAAGGCGATGTGCGCCTGACCATGGGGGGCGAACCGACCTTCGTCTCGATCGATGACCCGGACGGCGCCGAGTGGAACACCGCGGCGCTGGGGCCGGACAAACGTCGCCTCTCCGCCGAGCTGTTCCAGCGCATGCGCAAGCATTATGCGCCCCAGGGGCTTGTGCATTTTGGCCAAGGCAAGTGGTACCCCGGTGAGCAGTTGCCGCGCTGGTCGCTCAACTGCTATTGGCGGCGTGACGGGGTGCCGATCTGGCACAACAGCGCGTTGATCGCCGACGAGCAGCAGGACTACGGCGCCGACGGCGAAATGGCCGGGCGCTTTCTGACCAGCGTTGCCGAGCGTTTGAAAATTCCTGCGCGATTCGTGTTCCCAGCCTACGAGGACAATTTCTATTACCTCTGGCGCGAAGGTGCATTGCCATCGAACGTCACGGCCCAGGACCCACGCCTGGAAGATGCTTTGGAGCGGGAACGGTTGCGCAAGGTCTTCAGTCAGGGCCTGGACAAAGTGATCGGGCAGGTCCTGCCGCTGACGCGTACCGCCAAGGGCGATCAATGGCAAAGCGGTCGATGGTACCTGCGCGATAGTCACTGCCGGTTGGTACCGGGGGATTCGCCCCTGGGTTATCGCCTGCCATTGGCTTCCCAGCCATGGGTGACAGCGGCCGAATACCCTTTCATTCATCCCACCGACCCGAACCAGGACCTGGCGGCGCTGCCCAACGCCGAACACCTGGCCCGTCACGGTGAGCCTGCAACCGAGCAGGATCGTGCCCCACAGATTGACGAATCCGCCGACTGGCTGACCCGCACGGCGTTTTGTGCTGAGGCTCGCGAGGGGCGCTTGTACCTGTTCATGCCGCCTTTGGAGCGGGTCGAGGACTATCTGGAGCTGGTCAGCGCCATCGAGGCGACAGCCGAGGAGCTGCATTGCCCGGTACTGTTGGAAGGCTATGAGCCACCGAGCGACCCGCGCCTGAGTAACTTTCGCATCACCCCCGATCCGGGCGTGATCGAGGTGAACGTGCAGCCGTCCGCGACCTGGGATGAACTGGTGGAGCGCACCGAGTTTCTTTACGAAGAGGCGCGACAGACCCGGCTGACCACCGAGAAATTCATGATCGACGGTCGGCACACCGGCACCGGTGGTGGTAACCATTTCGTACTGGGGGGCGCGACTCCGGCGGACTCCCCCTTTCTACGGCGTCCTGACCTGCTGCGCAGTCTCATCAGCTACTGGCATAACCACCCGTCGTTGTCCTACCTGTTTTCCGGCTTGTTCATCGGGCCGACGTCCCAGGCACCGCGGGTGGACGAAGCGCGCAACGATGCGTTGTATGAGCTGGAAATCGCCTTCGCACAAATGCCGCAGGCTGGCGAAGAGTGTCCGCCCTGGCTGGTTGATCGATTGTTGCGCAACCTGTTGATCGACGTGACCGGCAACACCCATCGTGCCGAATTTTGCATCGACAAACTCTATTCGCCGGACGGCGCCACCGGGCGTCTTGGTCTGTTGGAGCTGCGGGCTTTTGAAATGCCGCCCCACGCCCGTATGAGCCTGGCCCAGCAGCTATTGCTGCGGGCGCTGGTGGCGCGGTTCTGGCGTGAACCCTATGCGCCCGCGAAACTGGCGCGCTGGGGGACTGAGTTGCATGACCGCTTCCTGTTGCCGCATTTTATCGAACAGGATTTTGCCGACGTCATCAATGAATTGAACGCCGCCGGTTACCCGCTGCGGGCCGAGTGGTTCGCAGCGCACCTGGAGTTTCGTTTTCCCAAGGTGGGCGATTACGCGGTCAGCGGCATCGAACTGCAATTGCGCCAGGCCCTTGAACCCTGGCATGTGCTGGGGGAGGAGGGCGCGGTGGGTGGCACCGTGCGGTATGTGGACTCTTCTCTTGAACGTTTGCAGGTCAAGCTCAGCGGCCTGGCGCCGCAACGCTATCTGCTGACCTGCAACGGTATACCGGTGCCGCTTCAAGCCACCGGGCGGGTCGGCGAATTTGTCGCCGGGGTGCGTTTTCGCGCCTGGCAACCGGCCAACTGCCTGCAACCGACCATCCCGGTCCACGCGCCGCTGGTCTTCGATCTGCTCGACACCTGGACGCAACGTTCAGTGGGTGGCTGCCAGTACCATGTGGCCCATCCAGGCGGACGCAACTACGACAGCCTGCCGGTGAATGCCAACGAGGCTGAAAGTCGGCGAATGGCGCGTTTTTTCCGTCTCGGGCACACACCTGGGAAACTTCCGATACCCAACCTGGCAGTGGATGACGAGTTTCCCCTCACGCTCGATCTGCGACGTTTTCCAGGGGCTTCAATGTAGGCGCTGTCGAGTGCAACGAGGCTGCGATCTTTCCCCCAGACACTTGGGTCCCAAGTGAAAGATCAAAAGATCGCAGCCTCCGGCAGCTCCTACAGGGCACCCCCAGCGCCTTGTCACAATCTTCCACCTATCCGGGCGTCATGCGCTTGCGCTAGTCTCACGTTTCATTGCTGTCTGCCGAGCTTTCCATGCCTGACCTGCTTGACCGTTACCCGCTGACGACGGGCACCTATCACGAACTGTTGGACGACAGCGGCGCGGTGCGCGAGCACTGGCGCCGTCTGCTCGACCATTTGCAGCGCAGTACGCCGGCCCAACTGCTCCAGCGTCAGGCACTGTTGGCCCGGCAGATCCAGGAAAACGGTGTCACTTACAACGTCTATGCGGACCCGAAGGGCGCCGACCGGCCGTGGGAGCTGGACCTGCTGCCCCATGCGATCGATGCGCAGGAGTGGAAGCAGCTGTCGGCGGGCATCGCCCAGCGTGCCCGCTTGCTCAACGCAGTACTGGCCGACCTGTACGGGCCGCAACGGCTGATCAGTGAGGGGCTGCTGCCGGCGGAACTGGTGTTCGGGCACAACAATTTTCTCTGGCCGTGCCAGGGCATCACACCGCCGGACGGCATTTTCCTGCACCTGTATGCCGTAGACCTGGCCCGTGCGCCCGACGGTCGCTGGTGGGTCACGGCGGATCGGACCCAGGCGCCTTCGGGGGCCGGGTATGCGCTGGAAAATCGCATGATCGTCTCCCGGGCCTTTCCCGACTTGTATCGTGACCTGAAGGTCAAGCACCTGGCCGGTTTCTTCCGCACCTTGCAGCAGACCCTTGCGCGTCAGGCCCCCAGTGATGGCGAGTCGCCGCTGGTGGTGCTGTTGACGCCCGGGCGGTTCAACGAAAGCTATTTCGAACACCTTTACCTGGCGCGCCAGCTGGGCTATCCGCTGGTGGAAGGCAGCGACCTGACCGTGCGCGACGCCACGGTTTACCTCAAGACCCTGAGCGGGCTACGACGGGTCCACGCCATCATGCGCCGGCTCGACGATGATTTCTGCGACCCGTTGGAGCTGCGCACCGATTCGGCCCTGGGTGTACCGGGATTGTTGGAGGCGGTGCGCCAGGGCCGGGTGCTGGTGGCCAATGCCTTGGGCAGCGGCGTGCTGGAATCACCGGGCCTGTTGGGCTTTTTGCCCAAGATCAGCCAGTTTCTGTTCGGTGAGGAACTGATACTGCCGTCCATCGCCACCTGGTGGTGCGGTGAGCCGCCGGTCCTGGCCCAGGCCTTGGAAAAACTGCCGCATTTGCTGATCAAACCGGCGTTTCCTTCCCAAAGCTTCAGCCCGGTATTGGGGCGCGACCTGAACGAACAACAGCGTGCACTTCTGGCCGCGCGCATGCAGGCGCGTCCCTACGCCTATGTCGCCCAGGAACTGGCGCAGCTGTCCCAGGCACCGGTCTGGCAGGCCGAAGACGGTCAGCTTCAGCCGCGGGCCATCGGCATGCGTGTGTATGCCGTTTCCGGGGAGGATGACTATCGGGTGCTGCCGGGCGGCCTGACCCGCGTGGCGGCCGAGGCCGACGCCGAAGTGGTATCGATGCAGCGAGGCGGCGCCAGCAAGGACACTTGGGTCCTGGGAGAACAGGCGCCCAGTGGCGAACAATGGAAGGCCCAGCGAACCGTGGGCGTCCACGATCTGGTTCGACGTGATCCCTACCTGCCGTCCCGCGTCGTGGAAAATCTGTTCTGGTTCGGTCGCTACTGCGAGCGCTGTGACGACAGCGCGCGGCTGCTGCGGATCATGCTGGCGCGCTATGTCGATGGCGACGACCCGCAAGCGCTGCAGTCGGCGGTGTCCCTGGGGGAAAGCCTGATGCTGTTGCCAGAGGAGGGCGAGCTGCCCGAGCGACTGCTGGCGGCGTTGTTGGGGGACGATTGGTCGTTCAGCCTGCGTTCCAACCTGCAGCGATTGCAGTGGGCGGCCTCTCAGGTTCGCGGCAAGCTGTCCCGGGAGAACTGGCAGGCACTGGTGGAGTTGCAGCGCGAAGCCATGGAACTGGAAACCGCGGAGCCGGATTTCGGTGAGTTGCTGGATTTTCTCAACCGTTTGGTGATGTCCCTGGCGGCGTTGTCCGGGTTCGCTTTGGACGACATGACCCGCGACGAGGGCTGGCGTTTCCTGATGATCGGTCGTCGCCTGGAGCGCCTGCAATTTCTCAGCAGCAGCCTGGCGGCGTTCCTGCGCGGTGATGCGGTGTTCGACCAGGCCGGACTGGACTGGCTGCTGGAACTGGGCAACAGCAGCATCACCTATCGTTCGCGTTACCTGGCGGTGGCTCAGTTGATCCCGGTGCTTGACCTGCTGTTGCTGGACGAACAAAACCCTCACGCGGTGCTCTTCCAATTGAAACTGGTGGCCCGTACCCTCAAGCGCTTGAACGATGACTTCGGCGCGCCCAGGGAAACCGCCTTGCCAGAGCTGGTCGCACGCTTGTCATGCTTTGACCTGCGTTGCCTGGAGAATCCGCTGTTCGGCGAAGCCAGCCTGCGCGCAGCCCTCGATGGCTTGGCCGATCTGTTGCAGGAAGTGGCCGACGTCAGCGGCCAGGTGTCCGATCGCCTGGCCTTGCGTCATTTCGCTCACGTCGATGACGTCAGCCAGCGCACGGTGTCCGTCTGATGAGCGCTCGTTACCAGATCTTCCACGATACCCATTACCACTACGACAGCCCGGTATCCCTGGCCCAGCAGCTTGCTCATCTGTGGCCGCGCCCCTGTGAGTGGCAGCGTTGCACCGAGCAGCAGTTGTTGATCAGCCCGGAGCCGACGACCCGCCGCGATGAGCTGGATGTGTTCGGCAACCCACTGACCCGCCTGGCGTTCGAACGGCCCCATGACGAGTTGCTGGTCAACGCGCGTCTGAGCGTGGAAGTGTTGGCGCGTCCTGTGCTGGACTTCAGTTTGTCCCCCGCCTGGGAGTCAACCTGTCATGCGTTGACCTACAGCGGCCGGCCACTGGCTGCTCCCTTGCTGGATGCCTGCCGCTATCGTTTCGAGTCACCCTATGTGCACCTCAAGCGCAGCTTCGTCGAGTTTTCCGAAAGCTGTTTCGCGCCAGGGCGTCCATTGATGTTCGGTGTTCAGGCGCTGATGGAAAAGATCTTCGAAGAGTTCACCTTCGATGCCGAAGCCACCCAGGTGGCAACGCCGCTGGTGGAGGTGCTGGAGCGGCGGCGGGGTGTTTGCCAGGACTTTGCCCACCTGATGCTGGCCTGCGTGCGCTCCCGCGGGTTGGCGGCGCGTTATGTCAGCGGCTACCTGTTGACTCAACCACCGCCGGGTCAGCCACGGTTGATCGGTGCCGATGCCTCGCACGCCTGGATCTCGGTGTTTTGCCCAGTGCTGGGCTGGGTGGACTTCGACCCGACCAACAACGTGCAGCCGGCGCTGGAACACATCACGCTGGCCTGGGGCCGGGATTTTTCCGATGTGTCGCCGTTGCGGGGAGTCATTCTGGGCGGCGGGGATCATGACCCCGAAGTGCGGGTGACGGTGATGCCGCTTGAATCGTAAACCGATCCCAGTGTGGGAACGGACTGGGCTGTGAGGGCCGGCAGCGAGGCTGCCGACCCTGGACACAGAACCGGGGGGCCGGATCAGATCATCGGGCCCTGAGGGTATCAGGCGTCGGGCGTCTGATCTTTCGGTGCATCAACATCAACGTCTGCTGCCACGTCGCCTTCGGTATCCGGGGTCAGTGCTGCTGCTTCTTCTTCAGCGGTAGCTTTCTTGCGCTGAAGCTTTTCCTCTTTCTTCTGCTCCTTGGCCAAGTCTCTCTGACGTTTGGCGAAGGAATAATTGGGTTTGGCCATGGGCGATCCTCTGGGGTCGAAGGTGAGGTTGAGCGGCGCGTATTCTGCCCTGTATCGGGGTCGAGCCGTTAGCTGGGTTTTTGTTCGGCCCACTTTGGCTGCACCGACGGTTGCCATTCATCCAGCGCATCGAGCAGGTGGTGGGGTGATTCGCTCACTTGCAGCATGTCACGGTGGGGCTCACGGACGAAGCCTTCGCCGACGATATGATCAAGAAAACCGGTGAGTTTGCTGTAGAAACCGTTCACTTCCAGCAGCCCCAGCGGTTTGCCGTGATAGCCGAGCTGGCCCCAGGTCCAGACTTCGAACAACTCCTCCAGCGTGCCAAGGCCGCCAGGCAGGGCGATGAAAGCATCGCTGAGCTGAGCCATGCGCGCCTTGCGCGCGTGCATGCCGTCCACGATTTCCAGGCGGGTGAGGCCGCTGTGGCCGATTTCCTTGTCTTTGAGGCTCTGCGGGATGATGCCGATCACTTCGCCGCCGGCCGCCAGGGCTGCATCGGCGACGATGCCCATCAGGCCGACCGCGCCGCCGCCATAGACCAGGGTCAGCTTTCGTTCCGCCAACGCGCGCCCCAAGGCCTGCGCCGCTTCACGATAGGCTGGGTGGCTACCGGTGCTGGCGCCGCAAAATACACAAACAGACGCTAAAGACATGCCTTACTCCGTGGTCAGTAACGGGACCAGAGTAAAGCCTGGCTTTGGTTGCGCAAAGCAAATTAAACCTCGCGCTGGGGTTTTTCGTAGGTGCCACTCGCACCGCAGGCGTAGGCGGCAAGCAGGCTGCACAGCAGGCTGTTGAGGTTCATGATGCGGTACTCCAGAGAGGTGATGGAGCCGATCATAGGGGCGCCTCATACCTTTGGCTGGTTGATTATGCTCATCAGGCTGATAGCCTTAAGTTGTATACAATCTTTGACTCAGGTCATAGGAACTTGTCTGAAATTCAGGCAGTCTTCCCCATTGACGGAATTTTTCTAACCATGCCTTGGAGATTCACCATGTTTGCCAAACTTGCTGCAGTATCCCTGTTGACGCTGGCCAGCAGCCAGCTGATGGCAGCCGAGTGCAAGACCACCATCGACTCGACCGACCAGATGTCCTTCAGCACCAAGGCCATCGAGATCGACAAGAGCTGCAAGACCTTCACGGTAGAACTGACTCACTCAGGCAACTTGCCGAAGAACGTCATGGGCCATAACTGGGTACTGAGCAAAGAGGCTGACATGCAGCCGATTGCTACCGATGGCCTGACTGCCGGTATCGACAAGGACTACCTGAAAGAAGGTGATGCCCGCATCATCGCCCACACCAAGCTCATTGGGGCCAAGGAGACAGACTCGGTGACGTTCGATGTGTCGAAACTGAGCGCCGATGAGAAATACGGTTTCTTCTGCTCGTTCCCGGGCCACATCTCGATGATGAAAGGCACCGTTACCCTGAAGTAATCAATTTCAGGCACAAAAAAGCGCCCCGTGCAGGGCGCTTTTTTTATGCCAAATAACCGAGCCCTGTGGGAGCGAGCCTGCTCGCGATAGCGGTGTGTCAGTCAGCGTCAATATGACTGATGCGGCGCCATCGCGAGCAGGCTCGCTCCCACAGTGGGACTCTCCACCATAGCGGTAGTTACGGGGCGTACGGCATCACCCGCTTGTGCTCGGTCTTGCGATAGGTCTCGCAAATGATTCTGGCCGCTTCTTCGCGCACCGGCAGCCCATGCAGGAATGCATCGATCTCGCCATAGGTCACGCCGTGGGCGGCTTCGTCGGGCTTGCCGGGCGACAGGTCTTCAAGGTCGGCAGTGGGGACTTTTTCTACCAGCGATTCCGGCGCGCCGAAGTCTCGGGCGATGGCCCGAACCTGGTTTTTCACCAGGCCGCTCAGCGGGGCCAGGTCACAGGCGCCGTCACCGAACTTGGTGAAGAAACCCATCACGGCTTCGGCCGCATGGTCGGTGCCGATGACCAGGCCTTGCTCGGCACCGGCGATGGTGTACTGCGCCACCATGCGCATCCGCGCCTTGGTATTGCCCAGCACGAAATCCCGGGAGCCCGGCCCTTTGCCTTCGAACGCCAGCACTTCCTTGGCCAGTGCCTTGACTGCCGGACCGATGTTGACGGTATGGCGCTCGTCCGGCTCGATGAAGTCCACACAGGCCTGGGCTTCATGTTCGTCGAACTGGGTTTCGTACGGCAGGCGCACGGCAATGAACTTGTAGGCGGCGTTGCCGGTTTTCTCCCGCAGCTCGCGCGCTGCACGTTGGGCCAGCAGGCCGGCGGTCAGCGAATCGACCCCGCCGCTGATGCCCAGTACGAGGGTCTTGAGTCCGGAGTTGACCAGACAATCCTGGATAAAGCCCACCCGACGAGCGACTTCGGCCTTGAGGGCGGCGTCATCGGCGAACGGTGGCTGAACCTTGAGCTGTTCAGCAATCTCACGCTGTACGGCTTGCATGAATTCACTCCTTGCTTGGTGTGTCAAAGGGCGGCAGGTACTTGGAAAACGTGTCGCATGTAGGCGACGAAATTCGGGTCTTTGCAGTGGGTCTTGCCGGGCTCGTCTGAAATCTTGGCCACGGGTTGCCCGTCACAGCTGATCATTTTAAGCACGATGCTCATCGGCTCCACACCCGGGATGTCACACGTCAGGTTGGTGCCGATACCGAAGCTGACATTAATGCGACCACGCAATGCCCGAAAAATCTCCAGGCATTTGGGCAGCGTCAGGCTATCGGAGAACACCAGCGTCTTGCTCATCGGGTCGATACCGAGCTTGTGGTAGTGAGCAATGGCTTTTTCAGCCCAGATGACCGGGTCCCCGGAGTCATGGCGCAAGCCGTCGAACAGCTTGGCGAAGAACAGATCGAAGTCCTTGAGGAAAGCGTCCATGGTGATGCAATCGGTCAGTGCGATTCCCAGCAGGCCCCGGTACTCACGCACCCAGCAATCGAGGGCAGCGATCTGACTGTCGATCAGCCGCGGGCCCAGTTGCTGATGGGCCATGATCCATTCGTGGGCCATGGTGCCCAGGGGTTTCATGTCCAGCTCCCGGGACAGGTGCACATTGCTGGTGCCGACAAAGCGCCCGGGGAAGTCGTGCTTGAGCACGTTGACCACTTCTTCCTGAACGCGGTAGGAGAACCGCCGTCGGGTGCCGAAGTCCGCGACTTGCAGTTCGGACAATTCGTCGGCGCTGGCGTTGGCGGTCAGCCAGTCGAACTTGCGATACAGCTGTTCGCGCGCCTGTTCCAGAACGATCTCGCGGTAGCGATAGCGATTGCGCACTTCGCTGACAATGGCCAGCAGCGGCACTTCGAACAGAATCACATGCAACCATGGCCCACGCAGGCGGATAAATAGCTCGCCGTTCTCGATGCCGGTGTGTACATAGCGCAGATTGAAACGGAACAGGCCTAGAAAACGCAGGAAATCGGGTTTGAGGAAGCTGATGCGCTCCAGGAAGCCCAACTGGTCGACGCTCAGGCTCAGCTCGGCCAAGCGTTCGATCTGAAAGCGGATCTCCGCCAGATAGGGGCGCAGGTCTTCGCTGTTGCGGCAGCGAAATTCCCATTCGACTTCGACGTTGGGGTAGTTGTGCAGCACCGCCTGCATCATCGTCAGCTTGTAGAAGTCGGTGTCGAGCAGGTTCTGCACGATGCGATCGGCAAACACACTCTCGCTCATGGCGGGAATCTCCAGACAGGCCGCTGCGGCGGGCAGCGGGGTGCAGCGGTTGGTGGTGAAGGGGCTAGTGGCGCATAACCCTGGGCAGTATTGCCAGCGATTTTTCGTCACTGTTTCTTTGTGGCAAAAGATTTATCTGTGGCGAGGGGATTTATCCCC
>NZ_JABWQV010000107.1 GCF_014268615.1 Pseudomonas tehranensis
TGGGAGCGGGCTTGCTCGCGAAGGCGGCCTTGAATGCACCACCGGGACAACATCCAGAAACAATTAAGCAGCCCAAAGGCCGCCCAATAAACTGTTCCCGTTACGTATACGTCACCCTCCGCTGTGGCGTTTCACCACGGCAGGATGCCATCACGCTACTCACCTACACACTTTTACTCCGGAGAAAATACGAACCAACTTGGTGCGAGCATTAAATCGACGCCCTTTCCTGGATCATAATCCACGGTGAAACCACCACCGCCCATAGCTGCGGATCGCGTTCGAAAAAGTCCAGCGCCCGCGTTTCAGACAGCTTGGCCAGTTGGTCGGCAGCCAGCCAGGCGGCGACTTTGGTACCTTCGTCCTGGGCAACGGCCTCGGCCGCGGCGATCAGATCCAGGGCCGGGTCGACCCACAATAGGGCACCCTTGGCGAAGAACGGCTCCAGCTCTTTCCAGGTAATAGGTGCGGTTTCACCAAGCAGTTTGGCATAGAGGGTGCTAGGTTCTTGATTCATGGGACCTGTCCGGAAAAGAAATCGGCGCGAATGATAACGTCGGTGGTCTGGCAGAAAAACCCGGTAGCAATTTGCAGTACCGATTGAAAAGCGCAGGAAAGCCAAGGATTGCCGATTTCACCGGACAAACCCCGCCGCCATTCTGTCTTTTTCTTTCAATTAAGCGACACCCTCAGGTTTTGCCCCCAAGCGCCAGCTTCCCTTGCCAACAATCGGCGCTCTACACTGTACCGGTACAGTTGCCGGGGGCATTTTCCGCGAGGATATTCAAGATATCTGACCCGGTTCTGCTGCTACGGCGCCAGGACTATAAAAACTACAACAGCATGAGTGGAGCACTATGACTAAGGCTACTAAGCAGATTTCCAAACTGTTTGCCGCTATGGTTCTGGCCGGGGTTGCCAGCCATTCGTTCGCCGCCGACACCATCAAGATCGGTATCGCCGGCCCAAAAACCGGCCCCGTAGCCCAATACGGCGACATGCAATTCAGTGGCTCCAAAATGGCCATCGAGCAGATCAACGCCAAGGGCGGCGTCAATGGCAAGCAACTGGTCGCCGTTGAATACGATGACGCCTGTGATCCAAAACAAGCGGTCGCTGTGGCGAACAAAGTCGTCAACGACGGCGTCAAGTTCGTGGTCGGCCACCTGTGCTCCAGCTCCACCCAACCGGCTTCGGACATCTACGAAGACGAAGGCGTGATCATGATCACGCCGGCCGCTACCAGCCCGGACATCACCGCTCGCGGCTACAAGATGATCTTCCGCACCATCGGCCTGGACAGCGCCCAGGGCCCTGCCGCCGGCAACTACATTGCCGACCACGTCAAGCCGAAAGTCGTTGCGGTCCTGCACGACAAGCAGCAATACGGCGAAGGTATCGCCAGTGCCGTGAAAACGACCCTCGAGAAGAAAGGCGTGAAAGTCGCCGTGTTCGAAGGCGTGAACGCCGGCGACAAAGACTTCTCCTCGATGATCGCCAAGCTCAAGCAAGCCAACGTCGACTTCGTCTACTACGGCGGCTACCACCCGGAGCTGGGTCTGATCCTGCGTCAATCCCAGGAAAAAGGCCTGAACGCCAAGTTCATGGGCCCGGAAGGCGTGGGTAACGACTCGATCTCGCAGATCGCCAAGGAAGCTTCCGAAGGCCTGCTGGTGACCCTGCCGAAATCCTTCGACCAGGATCCGGCCAACATCGCCCTGGCTGACGCGTTCAAAGCCAAGAAGGAAGACCCAAGCGGTCCGTTCGTGTTCCCGTCCTACTCCGCTGTGACCGTGATCGCCGACGCCATCAAGGCTGCCAAGAGCGAAGACCCGGAAAAAGTGGCTGAAGCCATCCACGCCGGTACTTTCAAAACCCCGACCGGTGACCTGAGCTTTGACGACAAGGGCGACCTGAAGGACTTCAAGTTTGTGGTTTACCAGTGGCATTTCGGCAAACCTAAAACCGAAGCTTCGCCTCAGTAAGGCCTGGCCTGACTGACTGCCAATAAAGCCCACGGCGTGCCGTGGGCTTTGTTTTAAATGTATTGGGCCGCGCTGGCGTGATCCGCCAGTCTCCCCACCTGAAAATCTCAAAACCGTCATCAGCGGTTCGCTGGCAAACCTCGTGCTCGAAGTGGATGCAGATCCACGGGGCCCGGGCGGGAAAATGACTCCACCAGTGAAATGCGTATCAGGTTTTTAGGAGCGCTGTAATGCCTGACATCTATCACTTCTTCCAGCAGCTGGTTAACGGTCTGACCGTTGGCAGCACGTATGCCCTGATCGCCATCGGCTATACGATGGTTTACGGCATCATTGGAATGATCAACTTCGCCCACGGCGAGGTGTACATGATCGGCTCCTACGTGGCGTTCATCGCCATCGCCGGGCTGGCCATGATGGGACTCGACAGTGTCCCGCTGTTGATGACCGCAGCTTTCATCGCGAGCATCGTGGTGACCAGTTCCTATGGTTACAGCATCGAACGGATCGCCTATCGCCCCTTGCGCGGCAGCAACCGTCTGATCCCGCTGATCTCGGCCATCGGCATGTCGATCTTCCTGCAGAACACGGTTCTGCTTTCGCAAGACTCCAAGGACAAATCCATTCCCAACCTGATTCCAGGTAACTTTACCTTCGGGCCAGGCGGGGCACAGGAAGTGCTGATTTCCTACATGCAAATCGTGGTGTTCGTGGTGACCCTGGTCGCCATGCTCGGCCTGACGCTGTTCATCTCCCGTTCCCGTCTGGGTCGCGCCTGTCGCGCCTGTGCCGAGGACATCAAGATGGCCAACCTGCTGGGCATCAACACCAACAACATCATCGCCCTGACCTTCGTCATCGGCGCGGCCCTGGCGGCCATCGCCGCCGTGCTGTTGAGCATGCAATACGGTGTGATCAACCCCAACGCCGGTTTCCTCGTGGGCCTGAAGGCCTTCACCGCCGCGGTACTGGGCGGCATCGGCAGCATCCCCGGAGCCATGCTCGGCGGGCTGGTGCTGGGCGTGGCGGAAGCCTTTGGTGCCGACATCTTCGGCGATCAATACAAGGACGTCGTGGCGTTCGGCTTGTTGGTTCTGGTGCTGCTGTTCCGGCCGACCGGCATCCTGGGCCGTCCGGAGGTTGAGAAGGTATGACTAAACATCTTAAATCGGCGCTCTTCAGCGCGCTGTTGGTCTGGGCGGTCGCGTACCCGGTACTCGGCCTGAAACTGACCATCGTCGGCATCGACCTTGAAGTGCACGGCACCAGCCCGGCCATCCTGGCGACCATCGCCGTGTGTTCGGTGCTGATGTTCCTGCGGGTGCTGTTCAGCACGCAGATCAGCGCCGCCTGGAAGGCATCGCCCGGCCTGCCGATAGTCCCGGCCAAGGCCAGCAACTTCCTGACCCTGCCGACGACCCAGCGCTGGATCATCCTGGCCCTGATCGTCATCGCGCTGGTCTGGCCGTTTTTCGGCTCTCGCGGTGCGGTGGACATCGCCACCCTGATCCTGATCTACGTGATGCTGGGCCTGGGCCTGAACATCGTGGTAGGGCTGGCCGGTCTGCTGGACCTGGGTTACGTCGGCTTCTATGCCGTCGGCGCCTACAGCTACGCGCTGCTGTCCCACTACTTCGGCTTGAGCTTCTGGATCTGCCTGCCCATCGCCGGGATGATGGCCGCCACCTTCGGTTTCCTGCTGGGTTTCCCGGTGCTGCGCTTGCGCGGTGACTACCTGGCAATCGTGACCCTGGGTTTCGGCGAGATCATCCGTCTGTTCCTGCGCAACCTGACCGACATCACCGGCGGTCCGAACGGCATCAGCAACATCGAGAAGCCGACGTTCTTCGGCCTGACCTTCGAACGCAAAGCCGCTGAAGGCCTGCAGACCTTCCACGAGTACTTCGGACTGCCCTACAACTCGATCAACAAGGTGATTTTCCTCTACCTGGTTGCGCTGTTGCTGGCCCTGGCTGCGCTGTTCGTCATCAACCGCCTGCTGCGCATGCCTATCGGGCGCGCGTGGGAAGCGCTGCGTGAAGACGAAATCGCCTGCCGTGCCCTGGGTCTGAACCCGACCGTGATCAAGCTCTCGGCCTTCACCCTCGGTGCCGCCTTCGCCGGTTTTGCCGGTAGCTTCTTTGCTGCCCGTCAGGGTCTGGTGACGCCGGAATCCTTCACCTTCATCGAGTCGGCGATCATCCTCGCCATCGTGGTGCTGGGCGGGATGGGCTCGCAGCTGGGTGTGATCCTGGCGGCGATCGTGATGATCCTGTTGCCTGAAATGATGCGAGAATTCAGCGAATACCGCATGTTGATGTTCGGCGCCTTGATGGTGCTGATGATGATCTGGCGTCCTCAAGGTCTGCTGCCTATGCAACGCCCGCACATGGAGCTGCGCAAATGAGCCGCGAGATCCTGAAAGTCGAAAACTTGAGCATGCGCTTCGGCGGTTTGCTGGCGGTCAATGGCGTGGCCCTGACCGTGAAAGAGAAACAGGTCGTTGCACTGATCGGGCCGAACGGCGCGGGCAAGACCACCGTGTTCAACTGCCTGACCGGCTTCTATCAGCCTACCGGCGGCACCATCCTGCTGGACGGCGAGCCGATCCAGGGCTTGCCTGGTCACCACATCGCCCGCAAGGGTGTGGTGCGCACCTTCCAGAACGTGCGGCTGTTCAAGGACATGACGGCGGTCGAGAACCTGTTGATCGCCCAGCACCGTCACCTGAACACCAACTTCTTTGCCGGCCTGTTCAAGACCCCGGCGTTCCGCAAGAGCGAACGCGAGGCCATGGAGTTCGCCGAGTATTGGCTGGAGAAGGTCAACCTCAAGGAGTTCGCCAACCGTACCGCCGGAACCCTGGCCTACGGTCAGCAACGGCGCCTGGAAATCGCCCGCTGCATGATGACCCGTCCGCGGATCCTCATGCTCGACGAACCGGCCGCCGGCCTGAACCCGAAGGAAACCGAAGACCTCAAAGCGCTGATCGGCGTGCTGCGCGAGGAGCACGATGTCACCGTGTTGCTGATCGAGCACGACATGAAGCTGGTCATGAGCATTTCCGACCATATCGTCGTGATCAATCAGGGCACACCGCTGGCCGACGGTTCGCCGGAACAGATCCGCGACAATCCTGAAGTGATCAAAGCCTACCTGGGGGAAGCGTAAATGCTGCAGTTCGAAAACGTTTCCACCTTCTACGGCAAGATCCAGGCCCTGCACAGCGTCAACGTTGAAGTCCGCCAGGGCGAAATCGTGACGCTGATCGGTGCCAACGGTGCCGGCAAATCCACCCTGCTGATGACGCTCTGCGGTTCGCCCCAGGCCCACAGCGGCAGCATCCGCTACATGGGTGAGGAACTGGTGGGCCAGGACTCTTCGCAGATCATGCGCAAGAGCATCGCCGTGGTGCCGGAAGGTCGTCGGGTATTTGCCCGGCTGACCGTGGAAGAAAACCTTGCCATGGGCGGTTTTTTCACCGACAAGGGCGACTTCCAGGAGCAAATGGACAAGGTGCTGCACCTTTTCCCACGCCTCAAAGAACGCTTTAGTCAGCGTGGCGGCACCATGTCCGGCGGCGAACAGCAAATGCTCGCCATCGGTCGTGCGCTGATGAGCAAGCCCAAGCTGCTGCTGCTCGACGAACCTTCCCTGGGCCTGGCGCCGATCATCATCCAGCAGATCTTCGACATCATCGAACAACTGCGCAAGGATGGTGTGACGGTATTCCTGGTGGAGCAGAACGCCAACCAGGCGCTGAAAATCGCTGACCGGGCGTACGTGCTGGAGAACGGCCGGGTGGTGATGCAAGGCACTGGCGAAGCGCTGCTGACCGACCCGAAAGTACGCGAGGCGTACCTGGGCGGTTGAGCCTGTCGCAATGAAAAAAACGGCCTTCGGGCCGTTTTTTTTTGTAGGAGCTGTCGAGTGAAACGAGGCTGCGATCTTTCCCAGAACTTTTGAGTCCCAAGCGAAAGATCAAAAGATCGCAGGCTTCGCCAGCTCCTACAGATCTCAGCGGAAGCAAGCTCCCTCGCCACAGATTTGGGGATAACCAAAAAAAATCTACAGCCGCTGTAACACTTTCCCACCTACCCTCTCTAGTTCAGCAGACCGGCGCTAACGCCGGTTCATTTCCTGAAACTGGAGAATCATCATGACTGCTTCGACCCGCACCCTGTCCGCCGCCGCCCTGGCTCTGGCCCTTGGCTCCGCCTTGAGCATGACAGGCGTCTCGACTGTCCATGCCGCTGACGACACCATGGAAAAATGCTTCGGTGTCGCCCTCAAAGGCCAGAACGACTGCGCCGCCGGCGCTGGCACCACCTGTGCCGGCACCGCGAAGATGGACTATCAGGCCAACGCCTGGAAATCGGTCCCTAAAGGCACCTGCACCACCATGGAAAGCAAAACCTCCCCGACTGGTTTCGGCCAGCTCGAAGCGTTCAAAGCCAAGTCTTGATCGCATCTGCCTGAGGCCAATCTCCATGTCGAAAGCCCCCTCCCTCGCTACCGATACCCGGCTACCGCCAAGGGCAGGGTTGGGGCTCAAGACCGAGCATTTTCGTGAAGTGCTCCAGACCCGACCGGATCTGGGTTTCTTCGAAGTGCACGCGGAAAACTACATGGTGGCCGGCGGGCCGTTTCATCACTTCCTGGGGCGGATACGCGAACAGTATCCGTTGTCACTGCACGGTGTCGGTCTGTCGATCGGTGGCGAGGGTCCGTTGGACAATGCGCATCTGCAACGTCTGGCAGCACTGATCGAACGCTATCAGCCCCAGTCTTTTTCCGAACACCTGGCCTGGTCCAGCCATGGCCCGATGTTCCTCAATGACCTGTTGCCCCTGGCCTACGATGAAACGACGCTCAAGCGCGTCTGCGAACACATCGATCAGGTCCAGTCCAGCCTCAAATGCACGCTGCTACTGGAAAACCCGGCCACTTATCTGGCGTTCGAGGATTCAACCCTCGACGAGCCCGACTTCATCAGTGAAGTCATCCGTCGCACCGGCTGTGGACTGTTGCTGGATGTGAACAACGTCTACGTTTCGTGCATCAATCATTGCCGTGATCCCTTGGCCTACCTCGACGCATTGCCTCTGCACGCCACCGGGGAAATTCATCTGGCCGGGTTTGCCGAAGACGCCGACAGCCTGGGTGAGCGTTTGCTGATCGATGACCACGGTGCCCCCATCGATAACGAGGTCTGGCGTTTGTATCGCACGGTACTGGCGCGGACCGGGCCAGTCGCCACGCTGATCGAGCGCGACAACCGCATCCCGACGTTGGGAGTGCTGCTGGCCGAAGCCGCTCAAGCCGATCAACTGTTAAACACCGCTGGGGGCCGGCCATGAGCCGCTACAGCGAATTCGCCGCTGCCCTGCTCGACCCGCACAAAGCTTGCCCGCAGGGTTTGACCTGCGCCACGGGCGCCGATCCAGAAAGCCGGTTCGCGGTGTATCGCAACAACGTGCTCAGCTCGTTGATCAACGCCCTGGCCGACAACTACCCGGTGGTGGCGCAACTGGTGGGCGAAGATTTTTTCCGCGCCATGGCCGGAATGTACGTCCAGTCCGCCGCACCGCGAAGCCCGGTCATGAGTGACTACGGTGCAGACTTTGCCGGATTCATCGAACATTTCGAACCCGCCGCCAACGTGCCGTACCTGGCGGATGTCGCCCGACTGGAGCGCTTGCAGGTGCAAGCCTGGCACGCCGCCGACGCCCGGCCCATGGACGCACACCAGGTCATGCAAGTGCTGTCATCCCCCGCATCCCATGATCATCTGAGGGTTGGTCTTCACCCGTCACTGCACCTGTTGCAATCACCCTTCGCCGTGGTGGCGATCTGGGCGGCCCATCAACAAGCGCCCGTCGTGCCGTTCGACCCCTTCTCACCGCAATACGCCCTGGTACTGCGCAACGACCTGGAGGTGGAAGTGTTTGCGATCAGCCCCGGTACCCACGATTTCATCCAGGACCTGCTGCAAGGTGTGTCCCTGTCCACGGCCATTGATGCCTCAACCGGGCGCGACAGCGATCTGGAACTGGAGCACACCCTGGCGCAGCTCATCAGCCACCGAGCCATCATCCATTTGTTACCTGAGCAGGTATTGCCATGAACGCCCTGATCACTCGCGCCATCCAATGGCTGGATAAAATCCCTCACAGCCTGATCGCCTTCGTCGCACGATTCTCCATCGCCGCGGTGTTCTGGAAATCCGGTCAGACCAAAATCGAAGGCCTGGCCATCGACCTGATCGACGGCACCTTCCAGCTCGGCGTGCCGCGACTGGCCGATTCGACCATTCCCCTGTTCAAAAGCGAATACGCCTTGCCGCTGCTGTCGCCAGAACTGGCGGCGCATCTGGCGGCAGTGGCCGAGCACGTGTTCCCGACCCTGATTCTGTTTGGCCTGGCGACACGCTTCTCGGCCCTGGCCCTGCTGGGCATGACCTTGACCATTCAACTGTTCGTCTACCCCGACGCCTATCCGACCCATGGCACCTGGGCGGCGGTACTGCTTTATCTGATGGCGCGCGGGCCGGGCAAACTGTCACTCGACCACCTGATCGCCAGGCACTACGCTCGCTGATCAAGGTCGGGACTCCTGTGGGAGCGAGCCTGCTCGCGATAGCAATATCAGCGTCAACGCAGTGGTTGACTGATCCACCGCTATCGCGAGCAGGCTCGCTCCCACAAGGGCTCGTGTGATGCCTTGCTATCGCTGAAGCCGATCCAACGCCTCGCCACTGCGCTTGAACCAGTCGATCAAATAATCGGCTAGCACCTGGGTGCGCTTGGGCAAACCGCCCTGGTACGGATGCACGAGGTACATCGGCATGCGACGGGTCTGAAAATCCCTGAGCAACCAGCGCAAACGTCCGTCAGCCAATTCCTCATGCAACAGATAGGACGGCAACCGGGCGATCCCGGCGCTGGCCAGGGCGGCTTTTTTCAGCAGGCTGTAGTGATTGCTGGCGAACGGCCCCGATACCCGCACCCGCAACAATTCGTGTTGCTGGTGATAGAGCCATTCCTCCCGACCGCTGTAATGACTGTTGAGCAGGCAGCGGTGTGCCGTAAGGCCCTGGGGTGTCAGGGGTTCGCCGTAGTGTTCGAGGTAGGCCGGGCTGGCGCAGGTCAGCTCATGCCAGGCCAGCAACGGACGCGCTACCAGGCGCTCATCAAGGGCCGCGTCGGAGCGGATCGCCAGGTCGAAGCCATCACGGGACAGATCCCGGTAGCCGTTGTTGAGCTCCAGTTCGATCTGCACGTCGGAGTAGCGCTGGGCGAATTCCGTCAGCAAACCTTCAAAGAAGGTTTCGCCCAACGACACCGGAACCGTCATACGCACCGGCCCGGAAATTTCGTCCTTCAGGCGAGCCAGGGCCTGACGCGCCCTTTGCACCTGCACCAACAACGCCTGGGCCTGGGGCAATAGCGCAGCCCCCGCTGCCGTGAGACTCAAGCGCCGCGTGGTGCGCTGTAGCAACACCACCGAAAACCGACTCTCCAGCAGGCTGATGCGCTTGGATAACTGGCCCTTGCTACAGCCCAATTGCTGGGCCGCCAGGGTGAAACTACCCGCCTCGATCAATACGGCGAACGCCGCCAGGTCGTCCATTTCGCTCATCAGATTGTTTCCAATTGAAAACCAAAGGTTGCCTATTAGCACGATTATCAAGAGAAAGAACCTCTCTAGACTGATGCTTCATCCAGCCCATTGAGGAACAGCTAATGAAAATCCTGTTGATCGGCGCCAGCGGCACCATTGGTTCGGCCATTGATAACGAACTGTCGCCGCGTCACGACATTGTGCGTATCGGCCGTCACAGCGGCGACCTGCACGTGGATATCAGTGACAGCAGCTCGATCCGCGCCCTGTTCGAGAAGACCGGCCACTTCGATGCACTGGTCTGCGCCGCGGGCAACGTCACCTTTGCCCCTTTGGACGAGATGACGCAGGACAGCTTCGCCTTGGGCTTGAAAGACAAACTGATGGGCCAGGTCAATCTGCTGCTGATCGGCCGCGAATTCGCCAACGACGGGGCGTCCTTCACCTTCACCACTGGCGTGCTCAGCCACGATCCGATCAGAAGCGGTGCATCGGCGGCCCTGGTCAACGGTGCCCTGGACAGTTTCGTGCGGGCCGCGGCCATCGAATTGCCCCGGGGCTTGCGGGTCAACTCGGTGAGTCCGAACGTGCTGCTCGAAGCCATGGACAACTATGCCCCGTACTTCCGTGGCTATAAGCCGGTGCCAGCCGCCGATGTCGCATTGGCCTACGCCAAGAGTGTCGAAGGCCTGCAGACCGGGCAGACCTTTCACGTTGGTTGACCCCTTGTGATGCAGGATCAGTCTGCGTAACGTGGCGGCACTTGTCTGGAGACTCAATGATGCGTGCCGCCCGTTCCCTGCTGTTTGTCGCCCTCCTGCCGCTTTTCGCCGGCTGCCAGTTGCTCGACGCTCCACGCCAGAGCGTTTCCCATGCCGGCCAGATGCGCATGCAGGGCGAACTGACTGCAGCCGATGGCAAGTTGGTGTTTCAGCCGTGCCAGGAACAGCGTCGTTACATCGTCAACGACAGCGGCGGCACCAGCGTGCTGCAAGAGGCCGCCAACCTGGCCGATGACCAGGGCAAACTGTTTGCCGATGTGCGAGGCCATATCGTCACCAGCGCAGCGGCCGGTACCGACAGCCAATTGAACCTGGAACAACTGTATCGCCTGGAGCGTTCAGGCAACGCTTGCGACGACGCTGACTTCAAGCGGCTGCTGCTGCGCGCCGCCGGCCATGGCCCCGAGTGGAATCTGGACGCCAGTGGCAAGGGCCTGGTGCTCGAACGTGAGGGCCAGCCACCTCTGGCAGTGCCTTTCGTTGAAGAACAACTGGGCGATGGCCGCTTCAATCTCGGCACCGAAGCCAACGGCCAGAAGGTCGAGCTTTGGGTCACTCCCCAGCGCTGCGTCGACAGCGCGACCGGCAGCGTGCAGCACATGAGCGCCGAGCTGCGGGTCAACGGTCAGGTACAGCGCGGCTGCGCTTACTTCGGCGGTGCGCGTAACGACTGATTCGAAGGTTTTTGGCTTATAATCGCCGCCTCACGCCCTGGCGCAGTTGTGCGTCCCGCGAACCGGATCCTGTCATGTTACGAATCACCGAACTCAAGCTGCCGATCGACCATCCCGAAGAAGACCTGCGCCCAGCCATCGTGCAGCGCCTGGGCATCGCCAGCGATGACCTGCTCGACTTCACCCTGTTCAAACGCAGCTACGATGCGCGTAAGAAGTCCTCCGAACTGTGCTTCATCTACACCATCGACCTGACGGTGCGCGATGAAGCCGGCTTGCTGCGCAAGTTCGCCGATGACCGTAACGTCAACCCGGCGCCGGATGTCAGCTATAAAGTGGTGGGCCAGGCGCCCGCTGACCTGAGCGAGCGGCCGATCGTGGTCGGCTTCGGCCCGTGCGGGATCTTCGCCGCCATGTTGCTGGCACAGATGGGCTTCAAGCCGATCATCCTCGAGCGTGGCCCCGAAGTGCGCCAGCGCACCAAGGACACCTGGGGCCTGTGGCGCAAAAGCGTACTCAACCCCGAATCCAACGTGCAGTTCGGCGAAGGCGGTGCGGGGACGTTCTCCGATGGCAAGCTCTACAGCCAGATCAAGGACCCCAAGTTCCTGGGTCGTAAAGTGCTGCACGAATTCGTCAAGGCCGGCGCGCCGGAAGAAATCCTCTACGTCAGCAAGCCGCACATCGGTACGTTCCGCCTGACAGGCGTCGTGGAAAACATGCGTGAGCAGATTCGCGCCCTCGGCGGTGAAGTACGCTTCCAGCAGCGGGTCACGGATGTGTTGATCGAGGACGGCCAGTTGGTCGGTGTTGAACTGGCCAGTGGCGAACGTATTCATTCCAGACATGTGATTCTGGCCCTGGGCCACAGCGCCCGGGACACGTTCCGCATGCTCCACGGCCGCGGCGTGTACATGGAAGCCAAGCCGTTCTCGGTGGGGTTCCGTATCGAACACCCGCAATCGCTGATCGACAGCGCGCGCCTGGGCAAATATGCCGGCCACCCGAAGCTTGGCGCCGCCGATTACAAACTGGTGCACCACGCCAAGAACGGTCGCTCGGTGTACAGCTTCTGCATGTGTCCGGGCGGCACCGTGGTGGCGGCCACCTCCGAGCCGAACCGCGTCGTGACCAACGGCATGAGCCAGTATTCACGCAACGAACGCAACGCCAACTCCGGCATCGTGGTGGGCATTACCCCGGAAGTGGATTACCCGGGCGGCCCCTTGGCGGGCATCGAATTGCAGGAGCGTCTGGAATCCCACGCTTTCGTGCTCGGTGGCAGCAACTACGAAGCCCCGGCACAACTGGTGGGCGACTTCATTGCCGGCAAACCGTCTACGGCGCTGGGCAGCGTCGAGCCGTCCTACAAACCGGGTGTGTCTTTGGGCGACCTGGCCCTGGCCCTGCCCGACTTCGCCATCGACGCCATCCGTGAAGCCCTGCCAGCGTTCGAAAAGCAGATCCGCGGCTACTCGCTGCACGACGCCGTGCTGACCGGCATTGAAACCCGCACCTCGTCGCCGCTGCGCATCACCCGCGACGAAACGTTGCAAAGCCTGAACGTCAAGGGCTTGTTTCCGGCTGGCGAAGGCGCTGGCTACGCGGGCGGGATTCTGTCGGCGGGCGTGGACGGGATCCGGATTGCCGAGGCGGTGGCGCGGGATATCCTGGGCCTGGAAGCCTGACACCATCCCCCTGTGGGAGAAGCTTTGTGGGAGCAGGGCTTGCCCGCGATGCAGGCAACTCGGTCTATCAGGTGAACCGAGGTGATGATATCGCGGGCAAGCCCTGCTCCCACACAAGCCCGCTCCCACAAGGGATCTCAGTGTTTTCCAGTGTTCAGATATTGGCTCGAAGCACACTTTCCGGCAGCGCCTCACCCCGCTCGACACTCGCCGCCACGGCATCCATCAGCCCGCTTAACTCGTAGCCCTGGGCCTTGAGCCACGCCGGATCGTAGTAGGTCGTGGCATAACGCTCTCCGCCATCACACAAGATTGCCACGATCGAGCCCGTCTCCCCGGCTTCCACCATCTGCCTGGCGGCGATCAGCGCACCGATCAGGTTAGTGCCGCTGGATCCGCCGACCCGTCGGCCCAATCGCTGGGCCAGGTAGTGCATGGCCGCCAGCGACAAGGCATCCGGCACTTTGACCATCGCATCGATCACCTTGGGCAAAAACGACGCTTCGACCCGTGGCCGGCCGATACCTTCGATCCGCGAACCGCAATCCAGGCGCAGGCTCGCATCGCCGCTGCGGTAATAGTCGAAGAACACCGAACGCTCGGCGTCGGCACACAGCACACGGGTACAGTGCTGGCGGTAGCGTACGTAACGGCCCAGGGTCGCGGTGGTGCCGCCCGTGCCGGGGCTGGAAATCAGCCAGCTCGGCTCCGGATGCCGCTCGAAACGCATCTGCTGGAAGATCGATTCGGCAATGTTGTTATTGGCGCGCCAGTCAGTGGCGCGCTCGGCGTAGGTGAACTGGTCGATGAAGTGGCCGTCATGCTCACGGGCCAAGCGTTCGGACTCGGCGTAGATCTGCGTAGGATCGTCCACCAGGTGACTCTGGCCACCATAGAAGGCGATCTGTGCGATTTTTTCCCTGGACGTGGTCGCCGGCATCACCGCAATAAAGGGCAAGCCCAAAAGCCTCGCGAAGTAAGCCTCGGAAATGGCCGTCGATCCACTTGAAGCCTCGATCACCGGCGCTCCAGGCTTGAGCCAGCCGTTACACAACGCGTAGAGGAACAGCGAGCGGGCGAGTCGATGCTTGAGGCTGCCGGTGGGGTGGCTGGATTCATCCTTGAAGTACAACTCGATACCCGGCAGCCCTGGCAGCGCCAATGGAATCAAATGGGTGTCGGCGCTGCGCTGGAAGTCAGCTTCGATAATACGGATCGCTTCACGCGCCCACTGGCGGTGGTCATTCATGGTGTCTTCTCACTGGATCGATGCGACGCGGGGTAACCTGACGTTCAGGCAGGCACGATTTGTCTCGGAAAAACCAGTCGCAAGCTTAGGAAAAAACCGACATCGCGCACAGGTACAGCTAAGGTCCAATATGGCCTGTCACTGCCCACCGAGTGCAGCCCATGTGCTGTAACGACATATAACAAAAAAGAATATAACTTTTGTTTTAACTACTAACAGTACGGGTTAGGGTGGGCCATCTTTTTGATTTCATAGGGAGAGCTACCTTGGCTATCCGTAGCACTTTGGCACGTTTTCTTCAGTTGGAAGCCGCTGGCGGCCTGCTTTTGATTGCCGCCGCCGTCCTGGCACTGATACTCAATAACTCACCGCTGTCCTGGCTCTATACGGACTTTCTGGACGCCCCCGTGGTGGCCCAGATCGGAGCGCTGAAAATCGCCAAGCCGGCGCTGCTGTGGATCAATGACGGCCTGATGGCCCTGTTCTTCCTGCTGATCGGCCTGGAAGTCAAACGCGAGATACTCGACGGACAGCTGTCGAATCCCTCGCAAATCGTCTTGCCGGGTGCCGCGGCGATCGGCGGTATGGTGGTGCCGGCGCTGATCTACTGGTTCCTCAATCGTGACAACCCGGGCGCCCTCGCAGGCTGGGCGATCCCTACAGCCACGGACATTGCTTTCGCCCTCGGCGTGCTGGCCTTGCTGGGCAAGCGAGTGCCTGTGTCGCTCAAATTGTTCCTTATGACCCTGGCGATCATCGACGACCTGGGTGCCATTGTCATCATTGCCGTCTTCTACTCCGGCACATTGTCCACCTTGTCACTGGCGCTTGCCGCCGCCTGTATCGCTGCGCTGGTGGCGATGAACCGGATGGGCGCGGTCAAGCTCGGCCCTTACATGATCGTCGGCCTGATTCTCTGGGTCTGCGTGCTCAAGAGCGGCGTCCATGCCACCCTCGCCGGGGTGACCCTGGCGTTCTGCATTCCGCTGCGCACAAAAAACGCCGAGACCTCACCACTGCTGACCCTGGAACACGCCCTGCACCCCTGGGTGGCCTACGGCATCCTGCCTCTGTTCGCCTTCGCCAACGCCGGCCTGTCACTGAGTGGCGTCACCCTCGAGAGCTTCACCCATCATGTGCCAATGGGCATCGCCGTCGGCCTGTTGCTGGGCAAGACCGTGGGTGTCTTCGGCCTGACCTGGCTGGCGGTCAAGATCGGCATCGCCAGCCTCCCTGCCAATGCCAATTGGGGCCAGATACTGGGTGTGGCCATCCTGTGCGGTATCGGTTTCACCATGAGCCTGTTTGTCGGGTCCCTGGCCTTCGTGCCCGGCGCCAGCGAGTATGCCGGTATGGACCGGATGGGTATTCTCACCGGCTCGCTGCTGGCGGCGTTGCTGGGCTATGCGGTGACAGCGGCGGCTAGTCGTAAGCAGACTGCATTTAAAGCCAACTAAAATCACCTGATCGTGGTGATGTTTGTTGTGTATTTATTGGTGTGTTTATTGGTGTGTTTATCCGTTTCTTCGGTGACGGCCACTGGCGGTTCCGCTCTTACAGCGGCTCACTTTTGA
>NZ_JABWQV010000108.1 GCF_014268615.1 Pseudomonas tehranensis
CTCCCGCTGGGCTGCGCAGCAGCCCCAAGAAGGCCAGACGCAATCAACCTGCGCACCGCAGTGGCAAACTCGGGGGTGCTTCGCCCCCCAGCGGGAGCAAGCTCCCTCGCCACGGGGTCGGTGTTTGGCTCAGGGTCATTAATCGACACCTATCATCGGTATCAACCGCTCAAACAACGCCTCCCCCTCTTCTTGCGTGCAATCGACCCCGAACCGCTTGCGCCAGCCCAACTGACTCAGAATCACATGCACATCCGCCCTCAAATCATGCTGCTGCAAACACGCCTGGACGCATTGCAGCGGGCAACCGTCCAGCGCGATGATCCGCCGCCCCGAGCGGGCTTTGTTGACCAGTGCCGGCACATGCCCGCCGACCCCGACAATGCAGGACATCTCGGCCAGGCCGGCGCGGTCCAGGCGCAGGGCGACGGTGTTGGCCAGTTGCGCGACGTTGGAGCAACCGGAACAGGAGTACACCAGGGGCAGTGTGCCTGGAGCTTTCATCAGACCGTCGCCAATCCCTTGCCCGCCCGCTCCAGATTGCGCCATAACCACGGCGGCAATACCTCCGGGTCGAGGCTGTCGATCAGGTTCTTCAACGCCAGCCCCAGTTCGGTGTCGCCCTCGATCACCAACCGCCGCCGGAAGAACAACGTATCGGGATCCTCCTGACGACTGGCGAGCAAGAGGAATTCACGCCAGTTGCCGCTGATGGTGACCTGGGCTTCGGCCCGTTCGGCGATGCGCAGTCCATCCTGCGCCAGGGTCAGGTACCAGCACAACTTCAGGTCCGGCACCCGCAGGCACAGCCAGCGCCCACGTAGCACCTCGAAACCGCCATCGCGCAGCGGCTCGGCCAGGCAACGATTGAGCGCCTGTTGCAGCGCCAGGCGCTGCACGACAAACGGCACCTTGCCCACCAGCGGCAGCACCCGGTCAGCGCCTTTGAGCAACCATTTTTTAGGACTCAGCACAGGCCCGCCTCCTCAATTTTCAACATACCGGCATGGCCGTGCCAATAGCCGTTGCAGCCGTCCACAAACAGCGGTGGCGCCTCGCCCTGGCGAACCTTGTCGAAAGCCCTGACCACCTCGGCCATGCCCTGGGCGCGCGGGCTCAGGCGCAGGACGTTGGCGCCACTGGCCATCAGCGCGGGGTAGTCAGCCAGCAGATTGGTCACCTCACCGGACATCGTCTGGATGCCATTGAGGGTAAACAGCTGTTGCCCCTCCTGACTGCTCAACGCCAGGCCATCGGGATAGTTGATGCAACAGAACTGACAGTCGTCCTTGGGCCGGTTTTCGGCCCGGGCGGTAAAGCAGCGCGCCGAATAAGCCAGGGGCAAGTGGCCGTAGGCAAAGATCTCCACCTCGGGCACCTCGCGGTCCATTTCCCGCACCTGCTCCAACACATCGCCGATCAGCGCCGCCGAGCATTCCACCGGCGGCACCCAGCGAATCATGCCACTGTCGAGCAATTGCTTCAGGGCGTGGCCGTTGTACAGGTTCAACGCCGGGCCGCCGACGAAGGGCAGCTTGCGTTCGGCGAGCAACTGCACCGCGCCCATGTCATTGGCTTCCACCAGCAGTTGACCGTTGTCACACAGGCGTCGCAGCGAGGACAGCTCTGAAGCCGCTTCGATCAGCGTCAGGCTCGACAATACGATCTGCGCCTGGCTGCACGTTTGTAGCTCGCGCGCCAAACCCAGCCATTGATCCAGAGAGAATGCCCGGCGCTTGGAACACACGGTTTCCCCCAGGTAGATCACATCCAGCGGCAAGGCCGACATCTCGGCGTAGAAATTCCCCAGTTGCGCTTTGTCCCAGTAAAACAGGACCGGTCCCAGGCTGAGTTTCATCTGGCCTCCCTCATTGCCATGATCGATGGTAAGCGCCCAGTGTGGTCTGGCTGCCTTCCGACAAACCGGCCAATACCTGGCGCCATTCTTCCCGCACCCGGAATCGTTGCGGTGCAGCGCGGTGGGCATCCAGTGCGGCGCGCCAGACCCGGGTCACTTGTTCGACGTAGGCCGGGCTGCGCTGGCGGCCTTCGATTTTCACCGCTTCGACGCCGATGGCCGCCAGCTCCGGCAGCAGGTCCAGGGTGTCGAGGCTGGTGGGTTCTTCCAGGGCATGGAAACGCTTGCCGCCCACCAGGAAGCGGCCCTTGCACAGGGTCGGGTATCCGGCCGGCTCTTCAGGGGTGTAGCGGTCGATCAGGACCTCGCTCAAGCGTGCGCTCAGGCCATCGGCGTCTTCGCTCCAGCGCACCGCCTTGGCCGGCGAGCACACGCCGCACAGGTTCGGTGACTCACCGGTGATGTAGGAGGACAAGTGACAACGGCCCTCGGCCATGATGCACAGGCTGCCGAAACCGAAGACTTCGATCGGCACCGGGCTGGCCGCTGCCACCTGTCGCACCTGGGCCAGGGACAGCACCCGTGGCAGCACGGCGCGGCGGATATCGTAGCGCTCGGCGTAAAAAGCCAGTGCCGCCGCATGGGTCGCCGAACCTTGTACCGAAAGATGCAGGGCCAATTGCGGATGGCGCTGGCTGGCATAGCCGAGCACGCCGGGGTCGGCAGCGATCAGGGCATCGACGCCCAGATCGGCGGCGCGATCCACCGCTCGCTGCCAGCGCTCCCAGCCCTTGGGTTGCGGGTAGGTGTTGACCGCCACGTAGAGTTTGCGTTGATGCTGGCGGATGTGCGCGACGGCCGCGTCGAACTGCTTGTCGTCCATGTTCAGCCCGGCGAAGTGCCGAGCGTTGGTGTCATCGCGAAAACCGACATAGACGGCATCGGCGCCTTGGCGCACCGCCGCTTTGAGGGCAGGCAGATTCCCTGCCGGGCAAACCAGTTGCATGGGGCATCCTCATGAGAAAACTCGGGGCGCCGCCAGTCTAGTCAGCTCGAGGGCGGCGACCTTGACGACAATCAATTGCCGTCAATGCATCAGGCTCGCGAACGGCAAGTACATCACCTTGTCGTGCAGACGCACTTGCGTCTGGCACTCGACCACGGCCAAACCATCGGCCCAGCATGCGGCAGCCAACATGGCCGAACTTTGCTGGGGATGCAGCTCGACACACAGCGAGCCATCGGCGCTCGGGGCCAGTTTCGCCCGCAGGTACTGGCGCCGCCGATTGGGTTTTGGCCAGTCAAACCCGGCCGGCAACTGCAGCGGGACAGGCAACACTTCATCCATGCCTTGAGCCCGAAACAGGAACGGGCGCAGGACAATCAACGCGGTGATCAGCGCCGCCGATGGGTTACCTGGCAGACCGATCCAGGGTTTGCCGGCCACTTCGCCAAAGGCCAGCGGTTTGCCCGGCTGGATTGCCAGGCGCCACAGGTCAACGCTGCCCAGCGCTTCGATGGCTTGTTTGAGATGATCCTCCTCGCCCACCGAAACTCCGCCGGAGGTCAGCAGCAAGTCGCACTCGGCCGCCGCCAGGCTCAAGGCCTGGCGACTGGCGAGCAGCTTGTCGGGCATGGCACCGTAGTCATGTACTTGCATGCCCCAACTGCGCAGCAATGCCGCGAGGCTATGGCGATTGCTGTTATAGATCTGCCCCGGTGCCAACGCTTCGCCAGGTTCGCGCAGTTCATCGCCGCTGCTGAGCAGGCCCACCTGCAAGGGCCGATAGACCTCCACCTCGGCAATCCCGGCACCGGCCAGCAGCCCCAACTCCTGAGCCCGCAAGCGCTTGCCGGCACGAAGCAAAAGGTCTCCTTGGCGCATTTCCTCGCCTTCCTTGCGCACATGGTCCCCGTCATGGACCGGTGGCAACCAGACCCGCTCACCTTCTACCTGACAGCTTTCCTGGGGCACCACGGTATCTGCCCCCGGCGGCAGCGGCGCGCCAGTGAAAATCCGTACGGCCTGCCCGGGCTGCAGCGGTTTATTCGATGCCTGCCCGGCGGCAATGCGCCCAACCAGGGTCAGATAACCGCCGGCGGCTGGCAAATCACAGGCCCGCAGGGCATAACCATCCATGGCGCTGTTGTCCCACGCAGGCAAATTCATGGGGCTGTGAATGTCTGTCGCCAGCACCCGGCCCAGGGCCTGGTCCAGCGCCACCCGTTGCACCGGCGGCGGCAGCGGTGCCTGATCCAACAGGTAGCGGATGGCTTCATCCACCGGCATCAGCGCGCCGCTCTCACAGACGCTGCCACACGCTCCGCTGCTCATGAGCGTGTCCCGCAAGGCTCAACGACAACGCCTGGTTGCGGTTTGAGGTGGGGTGTGAAGTTGCACGGGCCGGTGCGGCTGTCCAGTTGGCCGGCCAGGATCTGGTCCCAACCGGTGCGACACGCCCCCGGCGAACCCGGCAGGCAGCACACCAACACGCCGTTGCTCATGCCCGCCAATGCCCGCGATTGCAGGCTAGACATGCCGATCTCCGCCAGCGACACCTGACGGAACAACTCACCGAAACCGTCCACCTGCTTGTCCAGCAGCGGCAGCACCGCCTGGGGGGTGTTATCGCGAGGGGTGAAACCGGTGCCGCCGGTCATCAGCACGACTTGCACTTGCGGAGCGGCGATCCACTGCGAGACCTGGGCGCGAATCTGATAGATATCATCCTTCACCAGCCCGCGGTCGATCAGCACATGCCCGGCGGTTTGCAGCAGATCGGCGAGGGTCTGGCCGGAAGTGTCGGTCTCGAAGCTACGGGTATCGCTGATGGTCAGCACCGCGATGTTCAGCGGTTGAAAGTGTTGTTGCGTCAGATGGGCCATGGTCAGCCGTCCTTAAAAAAAACATGGCCCAGCCTGAACCGCAATCGGCGCCGGGCCTATTCCTCCATGGAGGTACCTCCCTCGGCGCTCCTTGCACAAACAATGATCCCCCCGTAGGAGCTGCCGAGCGTAGCGAGGCTGCGATCTTTCCCCGGCCACTTGAGTCTCAAGCGAAGGATCAAAAGATCGCAGCCTGCGGCAGCTCCTACAGGGGCGTTCAGTCAGGGTGCCAGGCGGCTACGCTGCCAGGTGCCATCTTGCAGGCGGTAGTCGAGGCGATCGTGCAGACGGTCGGCGCGGCCTTGCCAGAACTCCAGCCGTTCAGGCCTCAGGCAATAGCCGCCCCAGTGTTCGGGACGCGGCACCGGCTGATTGATAAACCGTCGTTCGGTTTGCGCCAGCAACGCCTCGAGGGCGGCCCGATCATCCAGCACACGGCTCTGCGGCGAGGCCCAGGCGCCAAGGCGGCTGGCCAGGGGGCGGGAAGTGAAATAGGCATCCGACAGCCCGGGGTCGAGTTTGTGAACCTGCCCTTCAACCCGCACCTGCCGTTCCAGCCCTGGCCAGAAAAACGTCATGGCCGCCCAGGGATTCGTCGCCAGGTCCTGTCCCTTGTCGCTGGCGTAGTTGCCGAAAAATGTGAAACCGTCCTTGTCGAACCCCTTGAGCAGCAGCACCCGACAATGCGGTCTGCCCTGCTCGTCGACGGTCGCCAGGGCCATGCTGTTGGCTTCCACCGGAGGGCTTTCGGTGTCGCGGGCTTGTTCCATCCATAGCCCGAACAGGACCATCGGGTCGTCCGGGGTCCGGGTTTCATCCAGGCCGTCGAGGGTGTACTGGCGGCGCATTTTGGCCAGGGAAAGGGGCATGAGGGTGATCTCCCGATAGGTTCGGCCCAGTCTGCATCAGGCCACCGAGGGCAACCTTGATCACCATCAATAGGGCACCGCCCTGTAGGAGCTGCCGAAGGCTGCGATCCTGTCCCAGGCAAGGGAGTCTCGAGCTAAGAGCAGGTCAAAAGATCGCAGCCTTCGGCAGCTCCTACAGTCAGTGCGTGACTCAGTAGCAGAGTGACCAACGATTCATTTAAGCCCCAACCGCCGCGCCAGCTTATGCAGGTTGCTCGGGTCGACCTCCAGCAACCGTGCCGCCCCCGCCCAGTTCTGCCCGCAACGTTCCAGGGCTTTGAGAATCGCCTGGCGCTGACACGTGTCGACAGCTTCGTTCAAAGGCTGGAACGGTACATCGGCGACCTCTGGAGACTGTTCAAGCGTCGCGTGGGCCGTGGATCCGCTGGCATTGACATCCAGATCCAGCACCTGCGGTTCCAGGGTCATGATCAGGCTGCGACTGGCCCCGCGGCTGAGTTGTTTCAACGCCGCGCGACTGATCACGTGTTCCAGCTCCCGCACATTGCCCGGCCAGGTATACGCCAGCAACGCCTGTTCAGCGGCCGGCGACAGGCGCAAGCCGCGCAAGCCCAGGCGCGTGCGGTTCAGCTCCAGGAAATGCCCGGCGAGCATCAGCACATCGTGACCGCGTTCGCGCAGTGGCGGGATCGGCACCGGGTAGACCGAGAGCCGGTGATACAGGTCGGCGCGAAACAGCCCGTCGCGAATGCTGTCGGGCAGGTGGCGGTTGGTGGCGGCGATGATCCGCACATCGACATGCAGCGGCTTGTCAGCACCCAGGCGCTGGATCTCACCGTTTTGCAGAGTGCGCAGCAGCTTGGCCTGCACACTTAACGGCAACTCGCCCACCTCGTCGAGAAACAGCGTACCGCCATTGGCCGCGTCAAAGCGCCCGGCGCGGTCGGTCGTCGCCCCGGAAAATGCCCCTTTGACGTGGCCGAACAGTTCACTTTCGGCCAGGGATTCGGGCAATGCCGCGCAATTGACCTGCACCAGCGGCTTGTGGCTGCGCCGGGACAGGCGATGCAAACGACGGGCAAACAACTCCTTGCCGACACCGGTTTCTCCCAGCAACAGCACCGGCAATTCGGAGTCGGCCAATACGTCCAGCTCGTTGAGCAGTTGATCCAGCACCTCGCTGCGCCCAAGGATCTCGCCCTCTTCGGCCGGCAGCCGGACATCCGGCAGATCACTGCGCGAGGCCCGCAGGCTGCGGTTTTCCTGTTCGAGTCGGGTCACCCGCACCGCCGCTTCGATCTGCAAGTTGCAGCGTTTGAGTTCCTCCCGTGCGCGGCTGTCGAAGGTGCCGGCGTGCAAGGCATCCAGGGTGATCGCGCCCCACAGGCGGCCTTCCACATACAGGCTCACGCCCATGCAGTCGTGCACCGGCAGCGGCTCGCCGACATGGTTGTCGAGCAAGCCGTCATAAGGGTCCGGCAAACGGCTGTCGGGCTCAAACCAGGTGGGTTCGCGCGAAGCCATGATCGCCGCCAGACGTGGGTGTTGGGCAATCACGAACCGACGGCCCAGCGCCTCATGCACCAGGCCTACGGTGGCGACGGGCCTGAGGCTGTCATCGTCCAGGCGCAACAAGCCTACGGCGCCACTGTTGAAGTATTCGCGCAGGGTCTGTACCAGGCGTTGCAATCGTACGGCATTGGGCAACTCGACGATCAGGTCGGCGGCCAGGCTTTCACGCAGCATGGTAGTGATTACCCTCCAGGGTTCGTTTGACCCCTTGCAGCCAGGGTGAAAATCACCCTGGTAAATATTTATTCGTTAATTTTCAGTCATTTAAATCTGGCACGTCGGCTGCAAAGTTCGCTCATCTGTCCCTGCCGGGATTCAACCCAAGGAAACATGATGAGCCTCGATCTGCTGGAACAAAGCCTCGGCCAATTGGCCTGCGACATTCCCGGTGCCACCCGTACCTTCCATCACTACAACCTCGACTTCTGTTGTGGCGGGCAAAAATCCTTGCGCGAAGCAGCGCTGGGCAAGGGCCTGAACCCACTGCTGATCGCCGACGCCCTGCGCACCTTGCAAGCCGCCGGGGAGCTGGGTCATGACTGGCGCGACGAACCCCAAGCGTTGTTGATCGCCCACATTCTGGAACGCTACCACGCCCGCCACCGCGAACAGCTGCCGGAATTGATCCGTCTGGCCCGCCGCGTCGAGATGGTCCATGGCGCCCGCGCCAGTTGCCCCGTCGGCCTGGCCGATCACTTGCAGGACATGTATCAGGAGCTCGAAGGCCACATGCTCAAAGAAGAGCAGGTGCTGTTCCCGATGCTGCAACAGGGCCTGGGTGAACGGGCCTTGGCGCCGATCCAGGTGCTGCGCTACGAACACGACCAGCACGGTGAAGCGTTGGAAACCATGCTCGCCCTGACCGACCAGATCACCCCTCCTTCCGACGCCTGCAACACCTGGCGCGCCCTGTATCGCGGGCTGGTGGAGTTACGTGACGACCTGATGCAGCACATCCATCTGGAGAACAACGTGTTGTTCGTCAATGCGATGAAGACAACTGCTCGCTGAGCCTTAAACATCGCACTTCTCACTGTGGGAGCGAGCCTGCTCGCGAAGCGTCGGATCAGTCGGTATTGAGTTGTCTGACCCACCGCAATCGCGAGCAGGCTCGCTCCCACAAAGGCCTTTGGAGCCCACCCTTTTTTGCACACCCTCGGTTCGGTGTTGTTCTCTCCTGCTTCAAAACTGCCAATAGAACATCGCCTTGGCCAACACCACGATCAGCAACATGTGCCCCAGGATACTGCGACGCAGCCAGCAGGCCCGGGTCGGGGTGAGCTGGCCGCTCTTGAGCCAGTACGCCAGCCACAGATAGTGCCCGATGATGCTCAGCGCCAGCAGGATTTTCAGGCTCAGCAGCAGGCCAAAGCTGTTGCTCAGCGGTTGGCTCAAGGCGCCACGATGCTGCCAGGCCAGCGCGATGCCGGCGCTGTAAAGCACCAGCACCACACCGTGCAACACCTGCCGCGAACGCTTGGCGATCGCCGGGTCGGCGGCGTCTTTGACGACTTGGGCCAAAGGCCTGCGGGCGGCATGCCAGATAAAAACCTCGAAAAACAACGTGCCGATAAAAGCGATAGCCGCCAATAGATGAGTGACTAGCAAAACCCCATACATCATCGTTCCCCTCGGCTCATCCCGGATGCCCATCCACGCGGGCCTGCAACAGCATCGGGCCATAACGCCAGGCGTAGAGTCCGAATGCCAGGGTCCAGCACAGCCCCGCCAGCCACAGTGCAGCCAACGGGAACAGCAGCACCAGCAGCACTCGGCTCAGGCACGCCAGGTTCAGCAGGACGAAAGCCAGGGTCATGCCCGCCGGCGGTTCCAGCGCTCGCCCGGTATGCCCCAGGCTGACGCGGGCGATCATCGCCAGGATCAACCCGGCCATGGCGCCGATGGACAAGCTGTGCACCGCCAGGCTCGGGTTCAGCGCGACGCCGAAATGCCACAGCGCCATGCCCAGGCAAGCCAGCGCCAGCCAGGCGTAGGCCAGGTGCAGCGACCACAGCAGCGGCACCCGCCACAAGTCCCGATCGTGCCAACGCACCAGTCGCACCCCGTGCCCCACCGCCAGCGCGGCGAACAGCAGGCCGACCCAGAGGCTGGCCGACAGTGCCGGGCCGAAGGCATACAGCAGCGCCACCAACGCCGACCCTGCCAGTAACAGGCGATCGAGCCACGGCCAGGGGGCAACGCCCTCGACCCGGCCGAGACCGCGCTGAGTAAAGAAAGGAATCACCCGCCCGCCGATCAGCCCCATCATTGCCGCCACCAGCCACAGGCCAGTGAGCACGCTTTGGCGCTGCAAGCCCTCGTCATGTTGCACCAGACCGTACACGGATAACGCATCAGCGGCGGCCAACAGCAGCAAGACCAACACAATCGGGTAATTGCGCTTCTGCCGCACGCGCCACAACGTAATGCCCATCAACGCCGCAACCGCCAGGGCGAAACCCAGCTCCAGCACCGTCAGCAATGGCCACGGCGCATCCACCAGCCAGGCCAGTCGCGCGCCCAGCCATAACAACGCCAGCGCCGCCAGACGTTTGCCGCTGAGCCCCGGAGTACCTGTCCAGGTCTGCACGGCCGTCAACAAGAACCCGGCGATGATCGCCAGGCCGAAGCCGAACAACAGCTCATGACGGTGCCAGGCCAACCAGCCGCCGGCCGGTTGCCAGGCCGACAGCCTTCCCGTGAACGCCGCCAGCCACAACGGTATGGCCAACAACGCAAGCACACACCCGGCCAGGAAAAACGGCCGAAACGCCAGCCGCCACAACGGCAGGATGGCCATGGCCTTGCGACGGTCAAGCACTTGCATACACCACTCCTTTACCTCACCGCATGACGGACCTGGCGATAAGGGGTCAACAATCAGGGGTCGAATGATCAGCTATCGGCACGGACGGGCCTTGTCTCAGATCAAGCCAGCCTGCCTCACCCAGGTACTTGCAAGGGGCTTGCCGAAACCGGTCGAGGGTGTAACGCCCCACTCAATAAACCGTCTGCTTATCCCTTGAAGGGGCGAGCCTGCTGGCGATGAGGCCGGTCAGCTCGATATCTCCGCTGACTGTCAAGCCGCCATCGCGAGCAGGCTCGCTCCCACAAACAGCCATCAGCCGGGTAAATATGACCCTGCCATGGTGATTATCACCCTAGCAGACCAGGGTCATTTATACCCACTCAACAGTAAGGCCTCACAAATCAACGGTTGCGGGCCTGGCCCGGCTCTTGCTCAGGCAGGGCACAGACTTTTTTTGCCGGGGTTATCCATGAAATACGTCGCGCTGCCGCTTGCCTGGTTCATCTTGCTCTCTTGCGTCGTGGGGCTGGCCAGCGGCCTGTCCCTGAGCCTCGTCTGAATCCGATTCATCTTCCTGCCCTACAAGGACTCATGCCATGGTGCTCCACCGTGTTCATCACCAGATTCTGCGCAGTCATCACCTGTTCGAGCCGTTGAACGAAGAACAACTCGACGAACTGATGAGTACCAGCCAACTGCTGAATGTCGACAGGGGCGAACCGCTGTTCCGCCAGGGCGAACCGGCGCAGGCGTTTTACTTCGTGATCTCTGGCGCGGTGAAAATCTACCGACTGACGCCAGACGGCCAGGAAAAAGTCTTCGAGGTGATCGGCGAGCGCCAAACCTTCGCAGAAGCCATGATGCTGATGGACACCCCGAACTACGTCGCTTGCGCAGAGGCCGTTGGGCCCACCCAGCTGTATCGCCTGTCCAATGCCACGTACATGCGTCTTTTGCAAAGCAACAGCCGGTTGACCTTCGCCCTGCTCGGCAAGCTCTGTGTGCGCCTGCACCAACGGGTCAACGAGATTGAAACCCTGTCGCTGAAGAACGCCACCCACCGCGTGGTGCGCTACCTGCTGACGCAACTGGTGCGCCTGCAAACCGTGGACAGCCAGTTCGAGCTGCCAATGGCCAAGCAACTGATCGCCGGGCACCTGTCGATCCAGCCGGAAACGTTTTCGCGGATCATCCGCCGGCTGATCGATGAAAAGATCATCACCCAGGACGGTCGCCAGATCGCCATTCTCGACCGCCTGCGCCTGGAACATTTCGAATGAGCGCGCAACCCACGTGCCTGTATTGCCAACACGCCAACCCGACGAATGAAACCGAATGTCGCCAGTGCGGCATGCCCCTGCCGGCCGAGGCTGCACGGGCCGGCGAGCGCCGCCTGCGGCGCTTCACCTGGTTCTGTGTCGGCCTGACGGTGTTCTGCGTCGTCATGTTTTTCTGGTTACCTCGCAGCATCGCTTGAACCCTCAATCCTGAGTCAGTTGCCGGTACAACTGTGGCAAACGCAGCGGCAGCTGTTCCGGTTGACGGATCAAGGTGTAGCCATTGGCGCCGAACATGTACGGCAGGTAATCCCCGGCTTCACGATCGATGGTGATGCAAAACGGCGTCAGCCCCTGGCGCCGGGCCTCCAGCACCGCCTGGCGGGTGTCCTCCACGCCATAGCGCCCTTCATAGAGATCCAGGTCGTTGGGCTTGCCATCGCTCACCAGCAACAACAACTTGCGTCGCCGCTTGCAACCTTCCAGCCGCTGGGTCGCCTGGCGAATGGCGGCGCCCATGCGCGTGTAATAACCGGGCCTGAGGCCCTGGATCCGACCTCGGGTGTGGTCGTCATAACCTTGGTTGAACGCCTTGATCTCGTGCATCCGCACTTGTTGGCGGCGCAGTGAAGAGAATCCGTACAGGGCAAAATCGTCCCCCAGCACTGACAGGGTTTCACCGAACAGCAGCAGGCTGTCGCGGATCACGTCGATCACCCGGTGCTCGTCGTTGAGATGAGCATCGGTGGACATCGACAGATCGGCCAACAGCAGGCAAGCCAGGTCGCGGCGGGTCTGGCGCTGTTCCATGAACAGGCCGCGTTCGCTGCACTGGCCGTGCTGGCGCTCGACGTGAAAGTCCAGCCAGGCTTGCAGGTCCAGCTCCGAGCCCTGGGTTTGCTGACGCAGCCATTGGCGATCGTTGCGCAGATGCTCGAACTGGCGGCGCAAACGCTGGGCCGAAGCGCGCAGGCGGGCCGGCAGCGGCTGGGGTTCGCAGTCTCGGGGAATGAAGGTCTGCACGCTGACGAAATCGTCCTGCAGGCGTTGCTTACGGTAGTCCCATTCCGGCAACAGGATGCCCGCTCCCAGGGGAATGTCATCCACATCGGCTGGTGGCAGGTCCAGGTGCAACTTCAAACCGCCGCCCTTGCGCAAGCGGGTGCGCGACAGGGTCAATTGGTCCAGGTCCTCGGCGACTCGCGCCGCGTCCGGGTCTTCGCTGTCGTCCGCCCAGCGATCCAGGTCCACGTGTTCGGTCCAACTGAACAGGTTCTCCAGGCGCACGATCAGCAACCCACCGTCACGGGTGGTGTCATCGATTCGCTCGGCGCGCTTGCGACCGCCTTGCTGCTCACCCGGCGGCGTCGCCAGGTATTGCTCGGACTCTTCGAGGTTGGCCGCCTGGGGATTGCCCAGATGCTGGGGCGGATACAGCCACAGCGGCAGTGGCCAGGCGGCCCGCTCACTGCGCGGAAACTGCTCGACGCTGCCCGGCTCGCGCAAGGCTTGGCACAGTGCTCGCTCCAGGGCCGCTTCGGCCGGGGGCAACGATTGCGGATCGGGGCGCAAGGACAGATGCGCCTCCACCAGCCGCCGATATCGGTTGCGCAGCGCCGGGTAACGCCCCAGCAGCGCTTGCGTCCAGCGCTGGTTGTCCCGCCCCCAATGCGTCATCGGCCCCGCTTGCGCGGCCAGCAACGCCAGCCAGCGGTACAGTTCTTCGTTCAATTTGGCATCGGGAAACGCCGCCAGGCTCGCCGGCAAACGCAGGTTGTCGCCATCGCAGCAGGCCAGCGGCACTTGCTTACAGGTGCCGGCGATCTGCTGCAACAGGTTGCGCCGCAGCAGCAGGTCGCGGTCGCTGACGGCCTCCACACCCAGGTGAGAAGCACCACCGGTGGCGCGCAACAGCACATGCAGAGCGCGTTGCCGAGGGATCAACTCCACCCGTGCTTCGGGAAAATCCACACTGGCTCGTCGGGTGATGAAACGGTGCCAGACGCTGCCGACCCATTCTTCCAGTTCTAGGGTGAATGCCATGGTTATTCTCCTATCGACCCGTTGCGGTGAGGGAGCTGGTTCGCACTGCGCTTTGTGGCGAGGGAGCTTGCTCCCGCTTGGGTGCGCAGCGCCCATCAAAAGGGGTCTGCTACGCAGCCCAGCGGGAGCAAGCTCCCTCGCCACCAAAGCTGCCTCGACACGGCTTCAGTGGTGGCCCGTCAAGAAGGCACCACTGCTGCCGGGGCGCGCAAAGCGGCACGGCCACGTTGGCGGAAGCTGAACAGGTAGCAGAGCAAACCAGCCAGGAACCCGACGCCGCTGACCAGACGCGCCCAGAACAGCGGCTTCAAATGGTCCATCGTCGCCATGAACGGCAAGGCGCTGCCGTCCGCCATCCAGCGTTGCAGCCACACCTGGACGACACCGGCGGCGGTGAGGAACAAGGTGATCATCACCATCGACAGGGTCATCAGCCAGAAGCCCCAGATCTCCAGGCGCTGCGAGCGCTCATCCGCCGCTTCACCCAACCCGCGCAGACGCGGCATGGCGTAACTGATCAGGGTCATGACGATCATCGCGTAGGCCCCGTAGAAGGCCAGGTGACCGTGGGCTGCGGTCAGTTGCGAGCCGTGGGTGTAGAAGTTCACCGGTGCCAGGGTGTGCAGAAACCCCCAGACGCCGGCACCGAAGAACGCGGTCACCGTGGTGCCCTTGGCCCACAACGTCGCGGCGCGGTTGGGGTGTTGCCGACGACGGTTTTTCACCATGCTGAAGGCGAAGATCACCATCGCCAGGAACGGCAGCGGTTCCAGCGCGGAGAAGATCGAGCCGACCCACAACCAGACCTCGGGTGCGCCGATCCAGAAGAAGTGGTGACCGGTGCCGATGATCCCGGTAATCAGGGCCATGGCGATGATCACGTAGAGCCACTTCTCGACCACTTCCCGGTCCACACCGGTGACCTTGATCAGCACGAAGGCGAGCATCGAACCCATGATCAGTTCCCAGACGCCTTCAACCCAAAGATGCACCACCCACCACCAGTAGAACTTGTCGCGGACGAGGTTTTCCGGGTTGTAGAAGGAGAACAGGAAGAACACCGCCAGGCCGATCAGGCCGGTCATCATCACCATGCTGACGGTGGTCTTGCGGCCCTTGAGCAGGGTCATGCCGATGTTGTAGAGGAAACCCAGGCAGACCACCACGATGCCCATCTTGGTGATCGTCGGTTGCTCCAGGAACTCACGGCCCATGGTCGGCAGCAAATCGTTGCCGGTGACTTTGGCCAGCGTGGCATAAGGCACTGAGAGGTAGCCCAGGATCGTCAGTACCCCGGCGGCGGCGAACACCCAGAACAGCACGATCGCCAGCTTCGGACTGTGCAGCTCCCGATCGGCTTCCTCGGGTATCAGGTAGTACGCCGCGCCCATGAAGCCAAACAGCAGCCAGACGATCAGCAGGTTGGTGTGGACCATACGGGCCACGTTGAAGGGAATCAGCGGGAACAGGAAGTCACCGACCACGTATTGCAGTCCCATGATCAAACCGAACAGCACCTGCCCCAGGAACAACATCAGGGCGAACACGAAGTAGGGTTTGGCAACGGCTTGCGAGGCGAATTTCAGATGCGGATTAGCCATGCTCATCTCTCAGCCCTCCTTGTTTGGCGGCCAGCCATTGGTATTGATTTTCGCGCTCCACTTGAGGAACTCGGCGATGTCGTTGACTTCCTGTTCGCTGAGGTTGAATTGCGGCATGGCCCGGCGTCCGGGCACGCCCAAAGGCTGCATCTTCATCCAGGCTTGCAGGAACGGCGTGAAGGCTTCATCGCCGCCGCGCCGGTTGACCACATTGCCCAGCTCCGGCGCGAAATACGCGCCCTCGCCCAGCAGGGTGTGGCAGCCGATGCAGTTGTTGCGCTCCCAGACGCCCTTGCCGCGAATCACCGATTCGGTCAATTGCGTATCGTTGCTGCGTTCCGGAAACGTTTGTTCCGAGTGGTAGGTCAGGGCCAGGAAGATCAGGAAAAAGAACACGCTTCCCCCGAAATAAATATTCCTGGCCATGCCTTTGGTGAAGGTATCTGACATGGTCACTTCCTCATTGCTTGGCGTGTCCATTCTAGGAAGTGAGGGTCTGAAACCCGCTTGATGGCGATCAAGAATCTCCGATGGTTTTAGTGGGTTGTTCCAGCAGCACCGATTCCCCGTGGCGAGGGAGCTTGCTCCCGCTG
>NZ_JABWQV010000109.1 GCF_014268615.1 Pseudomonas tehranensis
GCTGGCGTCGTAGCCAAAGTCATCGAGTAAACGGTTGTAATGTCTTTTTCAGGCCGGCATAATGGTCGGCCTGATTTTGTTTTAGGTCAGTAGCTCAATTGGCAGAGCGACGGTCTCCAAAACCGTAGGTTGGGGGTTCGATTCCCTCCTGACCTGCCAGATTCACTTGGTGTGTCTGGCTTTCTTTTCACAGGATCTTCATAGATGACTCCTAAAGCTGAAGCTCAAGGCTCTCGCTTCGATCTGCTCAAGTGGCTAGTGGTAGTCGCTTTGGTGGTTGTTGGCGTTGTTGGCAATCAGTATTACTCTGCTTCGCCGATCCTGTACCGTGTACTTGCATTGCTTGCTATCGCCGCTGTTGCTGCTTTTGTGGGGCTGCAAACGGCTAAGGGCAAGTCTTTCTTCGTACTCGCTAAGGAAGCTCGCACCGAGATTCGTAAAGTCGTATGGCCGACTCGCCAAGAAACCACGCAGACCACGTTGATCGTTGTGGCTGTTGTTCTGGTAATGGCGTTGCTGTTGTGGGGGCTCGATTCCCTGCTCGGCTGGCTTGTTTCCTTGATTGTTGGCTAAGGGTGTCCCGTGGCTAAGCGTTGGTACGTTGTGCATGCTTACTCGGGTTACGAGAAGCATGTCATGCGCTCGCTGGTAGAGCGCGTAAAGCTGGCTGGCATGGAAGATGGCTTTGGCGAGATTCTGGTCCCCACTGAAGAAGTGGTTGAGATGCGTAATGGCCAGAAGCGCAAAAGTGAACGCAAGTTCTTTCCAGGCTATGTGCTGGTACAGATGGATATGAACGAAGGGACTTGGCACTTGGTCAAGGATACCCCTCGGGTGATGGGCTTCATCGGCGGTACCGCTGACAAGCCTGCACCGATTACAGATAAAGAGGCAGAAGCGATTCTGCGTCGCGTCGCTGATGGTAGCGATAAGCCGAAGCCAAAAACGCTGTTTGAACCAGGTGAAGTTGTTCGCGTCACTGATGGTCCATTCGCTGATTTTAATGGCACGGTTGAAGAAGTTAACTACGAAAAGAGCCGGATCCAAGTGGCTGTGCTCATTTTCGGTCGCTCTACTCCGGTAGAGCTAGAGTTCAGTCAGGTCGAAAAGGTCTGATTGAACAGGCATCCCAACCCCGCAGCCCTAGGCTGTGGGGTTTTGTCGTCACTGGGATAAACGCGCAAGTAACCGGGGAGCCTTTCGAGGCGCTAGAACCCGTAATTGGAGTGCCTCATGGCCAAGAAAATTACCGCTTACATCAAGCTGCAAGTGAAGGCCGCTCAGGCTAACCCAAGCCCACCTGTTGGTCCTGCCCTGGGTCAGCACGGCGTGAACATCATGGAATTCTGCAAGGCCTTCAACGCCCGTACTCAGGGTCTTGAGCCAGGTCTGCCAACTCCAGTGATCATCACTGTCTACAGCGACCGTAGCTTTACCTTCGAAACTAAAAGCACCCCTGCTTCGGTTCTGCTGAAGAAGGCTGCAGGTTTGACCAGCGGTTCCGCTCGTCCAAACACCGTTAAGGTTGGCACCGTTACCCGTGCTCAGCTGGAAGAAATCGCGAAAACCAAAAACGCGGATCTGACTGCAGCTGATATGGATGCAGCCGTGCGTACTATCGCCGGTTCTGCTCGTAGCATGGGCCTTAACGTGGAGGGTGTGTAATGGCTAAGCTGACCAAGCGTCAAAAGGCTATCGCCGGCAAAATCGAAGCAGGCAAGGCCTACAACTTTGTAGACGCCGCCGCACTGCTGGCCGAGCTGTCGACTGTCAAGTTCAGCGAGTCGTTCGACGTTGCTGTAAACCTGGGTGTTGACCCGCGTAAATCCGACCAGGTCGTTCGTAGCGCTACCGTGCTGCCACACGGCACTGGCAAGACCGTTCGTGTAGCTGTTTTCACCCAGGGCCCAGCAGCTGAAGCTGCTCTGGCTGCTGGTGCTGATCGCGTAGGCATGGACGATCTGGCTGCTGAAATGAAAGGCGGCGACCTGAACTATGACGTAGTTATCGCATCCCCGGATGCCATGCGCGTTGTGGGTCAGTTGGGTCAGATCCTCGGTCCACGTGGTCTGATGCCTAACCCTAAAGTCGGCACCGTAACGCCAGACGTAGCCACCGCGGTTAAAAACGCCAAGGCTGGTCAGGTTCGTTATCGCACCGACAAGAACGGCATCATTCACACCTCCGTTGGCAAGATCGGCTTCGACGCCGTCAAGCTGAAGGAAAACGTAGAAGCCCTGATCGCTGATCTGAAGCGTATCAAGCCAGCTTCTTCGAAAGGTATCTACGTCAAGCGCGTTACCCTGAGCACCACTATGGGCCCAGGTCTGGTCATCGATCAGAGCTCGCTCGACGCGTAAGACTCAGATTGGCGCAAGCGATTGCGCCAATCAAAAAATTGGGGTCCCTGCCTGGCGGGGGCTGTCCAAGACCGTAGGCGACGAAAGTCTTAAACCACAAGCCTACGCAGATGGTGCTCCCGGTTCCTTACCGAATCAGACACCAAAACGACATTCGGTTTCGACCGGATGAAACGGTAACAAGCAGGAGTTAAACCCGTGGCAATTAAACTCGAAGACAAGAAGGCCATCGTCGCTGAAGTCAACGAGGCTGCCAAAGCTGCCCTGTCCGCTGTCGTGGCTGATGCCCGTGGCGTAACAGTAGGCGCTATGACCGGACTCCGTAAAGAGGCTCGTGAAGCTGGCGTTTACGTACGCGTTGTACGTAACACCCTGCTCAAGCGCGCTGTTGCTGACACTGAATACAGTGTCCTCAACGACGTGTTCACCGGCCCGACCTTGATTGCATTCTCGAAAGAACATCCGGGCGCTGCTGCTCGCATCTTCAAAGAGTTCGCAAAAGGTCAGGACAAGTTCGAGATTAAGGCAGCTGCGTTCGAGGGCAAGTTCCTCGCAGCTAACCAGATCGACGTACTGGCAACTCTGCCGACCCGTGACGAAGCAATTTCTCAGCTGATGAGCGTGATGCAAGGCGCAACCAGCAAATTGGCTCGTACCCTGGCGGCACTGCGCGACCAGAAAGAAGCTGCCGCAGCCTAAGGCTCGACACTCCTTTCCGCGTTTTTTGTTTATTTCGATGGTCGCGTAGGCCGTCCCCCAATTCAGGAATTTAGTTTCATGACTATCTCTCAAAACGACATCCTCGAAGCCGTAGCCAACATGTCCGTAATGGAAGTTGTTGAGCTGATCAAAGCTTTCGAAGAAAAATTCGGTGTTACCGCTGCTGCTGCTTCCGCTGGTCCAGCTGTTGCTGCTGCCGTTGCTGAAGAGCAAACCGAATTCAACGTCATGCTGACCGAAGCTGGCGAGAAGAAAGTAAACGTGATCAAGGCAGTACGTGAACTGACCGGTCTGGGCCTGAAAGAAGCCAAGGCTGTAGTTGACGGCGCTCCTGCCATGGTTCTGGAAGCTGTTGCCAAAGACGCAGCTGAAAAAGCCAAGGCCGCTCTGGAAGAAGCAGGCGCTAAAGTCGAGCTGAAGTAAGCATCGACTTTGCGTCTCCAGCCCGAGCGTTAAGCGACAGGCTGATGGCTGGTGGCTCTTGCCACCGGCCTTTTTCCGTTATTGGCAGCCGACTGGGTCGGTGCCTATAGCGAGCTGTATCCACCCGATGTGGTGGCGCAAACCATGGGGTTTGCACGATTTTCTGGCTGCTCCCGTCGGGAGGGGCCAAACAAGCAGGTGACCAAGCTGGGGAACGCTGATGGCTTACTCATATACTGAGAAAAAACGTATCCGCAAGGACTTTAGCAAGTTGCCGGACGTCATGGATGTGCCGTACCTCCTGGCCATCCAGCTGGATTCGTATCGTGAATTCTTGCAAGCGGGAGCGACTAAAGATCAGTTCCGCGACGTGGGCCTGCATGCGGCCTTCAAATCCGTTTTCCCGATCATCAGCTACTCCGGCAATGCTGCGCTGGAGTACGTCGGTTATCGCCTGGGCGAACCGGCATTTGATGTCAAAGAATGCGTATTGCGCGGTGTGACTTACGCCGTACCTTTGCGGGTAAAAGTGCGCCTGATCATTTTCGACAAAGAATCGTCGAACAAAGCGATCAAGGACATCAAAGAGCAAGAAGTCTACATGGGTGAAATCCCCCTGATGACTGAGAACGGTACCTTCGTAATCAACGGTACCGAGCGTGTAATCGTTTCCCAGCTGCACCGTTCTCCGGGCGTGTTCTTCGACCACGACCGTGGCAAGACGCACAGCTCCGGCAAACTGCTTTATTCCGCGCGCATCATTCCTTACCGCGGTTCGTGGTTGGACTTTGAGTTCGACCCTAAAGACTGCGTATTCGTGCGTATCGACCGTCGCCGCAAGCTGCCTGCATCGGTACTGCTGCGCGCGCTCGGCTATACCACCGAGGAAGTGCTGGACGCGTTCTACACCACCAACGTCTTCCATGTGCAAGGTGAAAACCTCAGCCTGGAGCTGGTGCCTCAGCGCCTGCGCGGTGAAATCGCTGTCCTCGATATCCAGGATGATAAAGGCAAGGTTATTGTCGAGCAGGGTCGTCGTATCACCGCTCGCCACATCAACCAGCTGGAAAAAGCCGGGATCAAAGAGCTGCAGGTGCCTCTGGACTACGTCCTGGGTCGCACCACCGCCAAGGTCATCGTGCACCCGGCCACCGGCGAAATCCTGGCAGAGTGCAACACCGAGCTGAACACCGAGATCCTGGCAAAAATCGCCAAGGCCCAGGTTGTTCGCATCGAGACTCTGTACACCAACGATATCGACTGCGGTCCGTTCATCTCCGATACGCTGAAGATCGACTCCACCGGCAACCAGCTGGAAGCCCTGGTCGAGATCTATCGCATGATGCGTCCTGGCGAGCCGCCAACCAAAGACGCAGCCGAGACCCTGTTCAACAACCTGTTCTTCAGCCCTGAGCGTTATGACCTGTCTGCGGTCGGCCGGATGAAGTTCAACCGTCGTATCGGTCGCACCGAAATCGAAGGTTCGGGCGTGCTGAACAAGGACGACATCGTTGCGGTGCTCAAGACTCTGGTCGACATCCGGAACGGCAAGGGCATCGTCGATGACATCGACCACCTGGGTAACCGTCGTGTCCGCTGCGTAGGCGAGATGGCCGAGAACCAGTTCCGTGTTGGCCTGGTGCGCGTAGAGCGTGCGGTCAAGGAACGTCTGTCGATGGCTGAAAGCGAAGGCCTGATGCCGCAGGATCTGATCAACGCCAAGCCAGTGGCTGCCGCGGTGAAAGAGTTCTTCGGTTCGAGCCAGCTGTCTCAGTTCATGGACCAGAACAACCCGCTGTCGGAGATTACCCACAAGCGTCGTGTATCTGCACTCGGCCCGGGCGGTCTGACCCGTGAGCGCGCAGGCTTCGAAGTTCGTGACGTACACCCGACTCACTACGGTCGTGTATGCCCGATTGAAACGCCGGAAGGTCCGAACATCGGTCTGATCAACTCGCTGGCAGCCTATGCTCGCACCAACCAGTATGGCTTCCTCGAGAGCCCGTACCGTGTGGTGAAAGAAGGTCTGGTGACCGACGAGATCGTGTTCCTGTCCGCAATCGAAGAGGCCGATCATGTGATCGCTCAGGCTTCGGCGACCATGAACGAAAAAGGTCAGCTGATCGACGAGCTGGTAGCTGTTCGTCACCTGAACGAGTTCACCGTCAAGGCGCCAGAAGACGTCACCTTGATGGACGTTTCGCCCAAGCAGGTTGTTTCGGTGGCAGCGTCGTTGATTCCGTTCCTCGAGCACGACGACGCCAACCGTGCGTTGATGGGCTCGAACATGCAGCGTCAAGCTGTACCGACCCTGCGTGCCGACAAGCCGCTGGTAGGTACCGGCATGGAGCGTAACGTTGCCCGTGACTCCGGCGTTTGTGTCGTGGCTCGTCGTGGTGGCGTGATCGATTCCGTCGATGCCAGCCGTATCGTGGTTCGTGTTGCCGATGACGAAGTTGAAACTGGCGAAGCCGGTGTCGACATCTACAACCTGACCAAATACACCCGCTCCAACCAGAACACCTGCATTAACCAGCGTCCGCTGGTGAGCAAGGGTGATCGGGTTCAGCGTAGCGACATCATGGCCGACGGCCCGTCCACCGATATGGGTGAACTGGCATTGGGCCAGAACATGCGCATCGCGTTCATGGCATGGAACGGCTTCAACTTCGAAGACTCCATCTGCCTGTCCGAGCGTGTTGTTCAGGAAGACCGCTTCACCACGATCCACATTCAGGAACTGACCTGTGTGGCTCGTGACACCAAGCTTGGCCCAGAGGAAATCACTGCGGACATCCCTAACGTGGGTGAAGCTGCACTGAACAAGCTGGACGAAGCCGGTATCGTTTACGTAGGTGCTGAAGTAGGCGCAGGCGACATCCTGGTTGGTAAGGTCACTCCGAAAGGCGAGACTCAACTGACTCCGGAAGAAAAACTGCTGCGTGCCATCTTCGGTGAAAAAGCCAGCGACGTTAAAGACACCTCCCTGCGTGTGCCTACCGGCACCAAGGGTACCGTCATCGACGTACAGGTCTTCACCCGCGACGGTGTAGAGCGTGACGCTCGTGCACTGTCTATCGAGAAGACTCAACTCGACGAGATCCGCAAGGACCTGAACGAAGAGTTCCGTATCGTTGAAGGCGCAACTTTCGAGCGTCTGCGCTCCGCTCTGGTCGGCCACAAAGCCGAAGGCGGCGCCGGTCTGAAGAAAGGTCAGGAAATCACCGACGAAGTTCTCGACGGTCTTGAGCATGGTCAGTGGTTCAAACTGCGCATGGCTGAAGATGCTCTGAACGAGCAGCTCGAGAAGGCCCAGGCCTATATCGTTGATCGCCGCCGTCTGCTGGACGACAAGTTCGAAGACAAGAAGCGCAAACTGCAGCAAGGCGATGACCTGGCTCCAGGCGTGCTGAAAATCGTCAAGGTTTACCTGGCAATCCGTCGTCGCATCCAGCCGGGCGACAAGATGGCCGGTCGTCACGGTAACAAAGGTGTGGTCTCCGTGATCATGCCGGTTGAAGACATGCCGCACGATGCCAATGGCACCCCGGTCGACGTCGTCCTCAACCCGTTGGGCGTACCTTCGCGTATGAACGTTGGTCAGATCCTTGAAACCCACCTGGGCCTCGCGGCCAAGGGCTTGGGCGAGAAGATCAACCGTATGATCGAAGAGCAGCGCAAGGTCGCTGACCTGCGTAAGTTCCTGCACGAGATCTACAACGAGATCGGCGGACGCAACGAAGAGCTGGATACCTTCTCCGACCAGGAAATCCTGGATCTGGCGAAGAACCTGCGCGGCGGCGTTCCAATGGCAACTCCGGTGTTCGACGGTGCCAAGGAAAGCGAAATCAAGGCCATGCTGAAACTGGCAGACCTGCCGGAAAGCGGCCAGATGCAGCTGTTCGACGGCCGTACCGGCAACAAGTTCGAGCGCCCGGTTACCGTTGGCTACATGTACATGCTGAAGCTGAACCACTTGGTAGACGACAAGATGCACGCTCGTTCTACCGGTTCTTACAGCCTGGTTACCCAGCAGCCGCTGGGTGGTAAGGCGCAGTTCGGTGGTCAGCGTTTCGGGGAGATGGAGGTCTGGGCACTGGAAGCGTACGGTGCTGCCTACACTCTGCAAGAAATGCTCACAGTGAAGTCGGACGATGTGAACGGTCGGACCAAGATGTACAAAAACATCGTGGACGGCGATCACCGTATGGAGCCGGGCATGCCCGAGTCTTTCAACGTGTTGATCAAGGAAATTCGTTCCCTCGGCATCGATATCGATCTGGAAACCGAATAACACGTGACGCGAATCGAGAGCGGGGCTGTTTTGCCCGCTCTCTGCTCCGCCAGGAGGAAAGGCCTTGAAAGACCTACTGAATTTGCTGAAAAACCAGGGTCAAGTCGAAGAGTTCGACGCCATCCGTATCGGATTGGCCTCGCCTGAGATGATCCGTTCGTGGTCGTTCGGTGAAGTTAAAAAGCCGGAAACCATCAACTACCGTACGTTCAAACCTGAGCGTGACGGCCTGTTCTGCGCCAAGATCTTTGGCCCGGTAAAGGATTACGAGTGCCTGTGCGGTAAGTACAAGCGCTTGAAGCACCGTGGTGTGATCTGCGAGAAGTGCGGCGTTGAAGTCGCGCTGGCAAAAGTTCGTCGTGAGCGCATGGCGCACATCGAACTGGCCTCGCCGGTTGCCCACATCTGGTTCCTGAAATCGCTGCCGTCCCGTATCGGCTTGCTGATGGACATGACCCTGCGTGATATCGAACGCGTTCTCTACTTCGAGAGCTATGTCGTTATCGATCCAGGCATGACCACCCTTGAAAAAGGTCAGCTGCTGAATGACGAGCAGTACTTCGAAGCGCTGGAAGAGTTCGGCGACGACTTCGATGCCCGCATGGGTGCCGAAGCTGTCCGTGAACTGCTGCACGCGATCGACCTGGAGCACGAGATTGGCCGTCTGCGTGAAGAAATTCCGCAAACCAACTCCGAAACCAAGATCAAGAAGCTGTCCAAGCGTCTGAAGTTGATGGAAGCCTTCCAGGGTTCCGGCAACCTGCCAGAGTGGATGGTGCTGACCGTTCTGCCGGTTCTGCCGCCAGACCTGCGTCCGCTGGTTCCGCTCGACGGCGGTCGTTTCGCGACTTCCGACCTCAACGATCTGTATCGTCGAGTGATCAACCGTAACAACCGCTTGAAGCGCCTGCTTGATCTGTCCGCTCCGGACATCATCGTGCGCAACGAAAAGCGTATGTTGCAGGAAGCTGTCGATGCACTGCTCGACAACGGTCGTCGTGGCCGCGCTATCACCGGTTCGAACAAGCGTCCTCTGAAATCCCTGGCTGACATGATCAAGGGTAAGCAGGGTCGTTTCCGTCAGAACTTGCTCGGTAAGCGTGTTGACTACTCCGGTCGTTCGGTTATTACCGTAGGCCCGACCCTGCGTCTGCACCAGTGCGGTCTGCCTAAGAAAATGGCTCTGGAGCTGTTCAAGCCGTTCATTTTCGGCAAGCTGGAAATGCGTGGTCTCGCTACCACCATTAAAGCGGCTAAGAAGATGGTCGAGCGCGAACTGCCAGAAGTCTGGGACGTTCTCGCTGAAGTGATTCGCGAACACCCCGTGCTGCTCAACCGTGCACCGACCCTTCACCGTCTGGGTATCCAGGCGTTTGAACCGGTACTGATCGAAGGTAAGGCTATCCAGCTGCACCCGCTGGTCTGTGCTGCGTACAACGCCGACTTCGACGGCGACCAAATGGCCGTGCACGTGCCGCTGACGCTGGAAGCCCAGCTCGAAGCGCGCGCGTTGATGATGTCTACCAACAACATCCTGTCGCCAGCCAACGGTGAGCCAATCATCGTTCCGTCGCAGGACGTTGTATTGGGTCTGTACTACATGACTCGTGAAGCGATCAACGCCAAGGGCGAAGGCCGTGTGTTCGCGGATCTGCAGGAAGTTGACCGTGTGTTCCGTGCCGGCGAAGCCGCACTGCACGCCAAGGTCAAAGTGCGGATCAACGAAACCGTGAACGATCGTGATGGCGGCAGCGTGACCAACACTCGTATCGTCGACACCACTGTCGGCCGTGCGCTGTTGTTCCAGGTTGTGCCAAAAGGCCTGTCCTTCGACGTCGTCAACCTGCCGATGAAGAAAAAGGCGATCTCCAAGCTGATCAACCAGTGCTACCGCGTGGTTGGTTTGAAAGAGACCGTGATCTTCGCTGACCAGTTGATGTACACCGGTTTTGCCTATTCGACGATTTCCGGTGTTTCCATCGGTGTTAACGACTTCGTTATCCCGGATGAGAAGGCCCGCATCATCGGTGCTGCCACCGAGGAAGTGAAAGAGATCGAAAGTCAGTACGCCTCCGGCCTGGTCACCCAGGGCGAGAAGTACAACAAGGTAATCGACCTCTGGTCCAAGGCGAACGACGAAGTTTCCAAGGCGATGATGGCCAACCTCTCGAAAGAGAAAGTCATCGACCGTCATGGCAACGAAGTCGATCAGGAGTCCTTCAACTCGATGTACATGATGGCCGACTCGGGTGCACGGGGTTCTGCTGCGCAGATCCGTCAGCTCGCCGGTATGCGTGGCCTGATGGCCAAGCCGGACGGTTCCATCATCGAGACCCCGATTACAGCAAACTTCCGTGAGGGTTTGAGCGTACTTCAGTACTTCATCTCTACGCACGGTGCTCGTAAGGGTCTTGCGGATACCGCGTTGAAAACTGCGAACTCCGGTTACCTGACCCGTCGTCTGGTAGACGTTGCGCAGGATCTGGTTGTGACCGAGATCGATTGCGGCACCGAACACGGCTTGGTAATGACACCGCACATTGAAGGCGGTGACGTTGTAGAGCCGTTGGGTGAACGCGTATTGGGTCGTGTCATTGCCCGTGACGTATTCAAGCCTGGTACCGAGGACGTTATCGTTCCTGCCGGCACTCTGGTTGACGAGAAGTGGGTCGAGTTCATCGAACTCAACAGCATCGACGAAGTGATCGTGCGTTCGCCGATCAGCTGCGAAACCCGCTATGGCATCTGCGCTAAGTGCTACGGTCGCGACCTGGCTCGTGGTCACCAGGTGAACATCGGTGAAGCGGTCGGCGTTATCGCTGCCCAGTCCATCGGTGAGCCGGGTACCCAGCTGACGATGCGTACGTTCCACATCGGTGGTGCGGCCAGCCGGACCTCCGCAGCCGACAGTGTTCAGGTGAAAAATGGCGGTACTGTCCGTCTGCATAACCTCAAGCACGTAGAGCGCGTGGACGGTCACCTGGTGGCTGTATCGCGTTCCGGTGAGCTGGCAATCGCTGATGACTTCGGTCGTGAGCGCGAGCGTTACAAGCTGCCGTACGGTGCTGTGATTTCGGTCAAGGAAGGTGACAAGGTCGACGCTGGCGCCATCGTCGCCAAGTGGGATCCGCACACCCACCCGATCGTGACCGAAATGAAAGGTACCGTGACCTACGTGGGCATGGAAGAAGGCATCACGATCAAGCGTCAGACCGACGAATTGACCGGTATGACCAACATTGAAGTACTCGACGCGAAAGATCGTCCAGCGGCTGGCAAGGACATCCGTCCGGCCGTGAAGATGGTCGATGACAACGGCAAGGATCTGTTGCTGCCAGGCACTGACGTAATCGCTCAGTACTTCCTGCCAGCCAACGCCCTGGTCGGTGTTGCGGACGGTGCGCGGATCGCGATCGGTGATGTTATCGCTCGTATCCCGCAGGAAACTTCGAAAACCCGTGACATCACCGGTGGTCTGCCGCGTGTTGCCGACCTTTTCGAAGCTCGTCGTCCGAAAGAAGCCTCGATTCTGGCTGAAGTCAGCGGCACCATCGCGTTCGGTAAAGAGACCAAGGGCAAGCGCCGTCTGGTCATCACTCCGAACGACGGTAGCGATCCGTACGAAGAGCTGATTCCGAAGTGGCGTCACCTGAACGTCTTCGAAGGCGAACAGGTAAACCGCGGCGAAGTTATCTCCGACGGCCCGAGCGATCCACACGACATCCTGCGTTTGCTGGGTGTGAGTGCGCTGGCCAAGTACATCGTGAACGAGATCCAGGACGTTTATCGTCTGCAAGGCGTGAAGATCAACGACAAGCACATCGAGACCATCCTGCGTCAGATGCTGCGTAAAGTTGAGATCGCTGAATCCGGCGATTCGAGTTTCATCAAGGGCGACCAGATGGAGCTGACTCACGTACTGGTGGAAAACGAGCGCCTGGCGACGGAAGACAAGTTCGTCTCCAAGTTCACTCGCGTGCTGCTGGGTATCACCAAGGCGTCGTTGTCTACCGAATCGTTCATCTCGGCGGCTTCCTTCCAGGAAACCACCCGTGTACTGACCGAGGCGGCGGTAACCGGCAAGCGCGATTACCTGCGCGGCCTGAAAGAAAACGTGGTCGTGGGTCGTCTGATCCCGGCCGGTACCGGCTTGGCCTATCACAGCGAGCGCAAGCGTCGTCGTGATGCAGACAAGCCGTTGCGCGTAAGCGCCAGTGAAGTGGAAGCTGCACTGACCGAAGCACTGAACTCGAGCGGTAACTGAGTTCTGCGGTAATTAAGTGCCTGGCCCTGGTCATCCCGTTTGCTGGATCGAGACAAATTGTCGAGATCCGGCGGGCGGGGAGGTCGGGGCCTTGCCTTGACTGGGAACAAGATCCTCTTTAGACTCTTGATCCCCTAAATTTGGCGGGAATTCGTTCCTGCCATTTTGCTTTTCTTGTAAGACAATAGCGTCGCAAGACAACAGTGGAGCTAGTAGATGGCAACTATCAACCAGCTGGTACGTCAGCCGCGTAAGCGTATCGTCGAGAAATCCGACGTGCCTGCGCTGCAGAACTGCCCGCAACGTCGTGGCGTATGCACCCGTGTGTATACCACCACGCCGAAAAAACCTAACTCGGCACTGCGTAAAGTATGCCGTGTGCGTCTGACCAACGGTTTCGAGGTTTCCTCGTACATCGGTGGTGAAGGCCACAACCTGCAAGAGCACAGCGTGGTACTGATCCGCGGCGGTCGTGTAAAAGACTTGCCAGGTGTTCGTTACCACACCGTTCGCGGTTCTTTGGATACTTCCGGCGTTAAAGGTCGTAACCAGGGTCGTTCGAAGTACGGTACCAAGCGTCCGAAGTAATCGGCCGTTTTGCAGTTTTTCATTTTATTGAGTCGATAAGAGTAAGGTCGGGCACGCATTAGCTGTCCCGGGCTAACCTGAAGACCGTTTGAGGGCTTATCAATGCCAAGACGTCGCGTAGCAGCCAAACGTGAGATTCTGGACGATCCGAAATACGGAAGCCAGATTCTCGCCAAGTTCATGAACCACGTAATGGAAAGCGGCAAGAAAGCCGTTGCCGAGCGTATTGTTTATGGCGCACTGGACAAAGTTAAGGAACGCAAGAACAGCGATCCCCTGGAAATCTTCGAGAAAGCTCTCGACGCCATCGCTCCGCTGGTCGAAGTGAAGTCGCGCCGTGTAGGCGGTGCTACTTACCAGGTTCCGGTCGAAGTTCGTCCGTCCCGTCGTAACGCCCTGGCAATGCGCTGGTTGGTAGACTTCGCCCGCAAGCGCGGTGAGAAGTCCATGGCTCTGCGTTTGGCTGGCGAACTGTTGGACGCTGCTGAAGGTAAAGGTGCTGCAGTTAAGAAGCGTGAAGACGTGCACCGTATGGCTGAAGCCAACAAGGCTTTCTCGCACTACCGCTTCTAATTCTAGCGTCACTCAATTTGCGAGGGCTTTATGGCTCGTACTACACCGATTAATCGCTACCGTAACATCGGTATCGTTGCCCACGTGGATGCTGGTAAAACCACCACCACTGAGCGCGTCCTTTTTTACACTGGCAAAAGTCACAAGATGGGCGAGGTGCATGATGGCGCCGCGACCACCGACTGGATGGTGCAGGAGCAGGAGCGTGGTATTACCATTACTTCTGCTGCCATTACCGCCTTCTGGAAGGGTTCCGAGAAGCAGTACAAGGATGAGCACCGCTTCAACGTCATCGACACCCCGGGTCACGTAGACTTCACCATTGAAGTTGAACGTTCCCTGCGTGTACTCGACGGCGCTGTGGTTGTGTTCTGCGGTACCTCGGGTGTTGAGCCTCAGTCGGAAACCGTATGGCGTCAGGCCAACAAATACGGCGTTCCGCGTCTTGTTTATGTAAACAAGATGGACCGTGCTGGTGCCAACTTCCTGCGCGTGATCGGTCAGATCAAGCAGCGTCTGGGTCACACTCCGGTGCCGATCCAGCTGGCTATCGGTTCTGAAGACAACTTCCAGGGCCAGATCGATCTGATCAACATGCAGGCTGTCTACTGGAACGACTCTGACAAGGGTATGGTTCCTGTTCGCAAGGACATCCCTGCAGAGTTGCTGGAAGAAGCCGAGAAGTGGCGTGGCAACATGGTAGAGGCTGCGGCCGAAGCCAACGAAGAGCTGATGAACAAGTATCTCGAGGGTGAAGAGCTCACCAACGAGGAAATCAAGGCTGCTCTGCGTCAGCGTACTATCGCTGGCGAAATCGTCTTGGCTGTTTGCGGTTCTTCCTTCAAGAACAAGGGTGTTCCCCTGGTTCTCGACGCCGTTATCGACTTCCTGCCTGCACCGACCGACATTCCAGCCATCAAGGGTACCGACCCGGATGACGAGACTGTCGAGCTGGAGCGTCATGCAGACGACAACGAGCCGTTCTCGGCTCTGGCGTTCAAGATCGCTACCGACCCATTCGTGGGTACCTTGACCTTTGTTCGGGTTTACTCGGGCGTGTTGAACTCCGGCGACGGCGTGATCAACTCTGTAAAAGGCAAGAAAGAGCGTGTGGGTCGTATGGTGCAAATGCACGCAAACGCCCGCGAAGAGATCAAGGAAGTACGCGCTGGCGACATCGCGGCCTTGATCGGCATGAAGGACGTCACCACGGGTGAGACTTTGTGCAACGGCGACAAGCCAATCATCCTGGTTCGCATGGACTTCCCGGAGCCGGTTATTTCGGTTGCCGTTGAGCCGAAAACCAAGGATGACCAGGAAAAAATGGGTATCGCTCTGGGCAAGCTTGCCCAGGAAGATCCATCTTTCCGCGTTAAGACTGATGAAGAGACCGGTCAAACGATCATCTCTGGCATGGGCGAGTTGCACCTGGACATCCTGGTTGACCGGATGCGCCGTGAGTTCAACGTCGAAGCCAACATCGGCAAGCCTCAGGTTTCCTATCGTGAGCGCATCACGAAGAACTGTGAAATTGAAGGCAAGTTCGTTCGCCAGTCCGGTGGTCGTGGCCAGTTCGGTCACTGCTGGATTCGCTTTGCGCCGGCTGACGAAGGTCAGGAAGGTCTGCAATTCGTGAACGAAGTCGTAGGTGGTGTGGTTCCTAAGGAATACATCCCGGCGATCCAGAAGGGTATCGAGGAGCAGATGAAGAACGGCGTTGTTGCCGGCTATCCGCTGATCGGCCTGAAGGCGACTGTGTTCGATGGTTCTTACCACGACGTCGACTCCAACGAGATGGCGTTCAAGGTGGCTGCCTCCATGGCGACCAAGCAGCTGGCCCAGAAGGGCGGTGGTGAGTTGCTTGAGCCGATCATGGCGGTAGAGGTTGTTACGCCTGAAGACTACATGGGTGATGTCATGGGCGACCTTAACCGTCGTCGTGGCATGATTCTGGGTATGGAAGATACGGTTTCCGGCAAGGTCATTCGTGCCGAGGTTCCGTTGGGTGAAATGTTCGGTTACGCAACCGACGTTCGTTCCATGTCTCAGGGTCGCGCGAGCTACTCTATGGAATTCAAAAAATACAATACAGCTCCGTCGCATATCGTCGAAACTGTTACCAAAAAGCAAGGCTGATTCAGCCCTTTAAGCTAGGAGTTAATTGTCGTGGCTAAAGAAAAATTTGAACGGAACAAACCGCACGTCAACGTTGGCACCATCGGTCAC
>NZ_JABWQV010000011.1 GCF_014268615.1 Pseudomonas tehranensis
ACCGAGCGGGAGCAAGCTCCCTCGCCACAATGGATCCGCGTTTTACTCGCACATATCCGGCGCATAAACAAAACACAACTTGTTCCCCTCCGGATCGCGGCAATAGGCCCCGAAATACCCTTCTGAGTACTGGGGGCGCGGGCCCGGCGGGCCTTCGTCGGTGCCGCCCAGGGCGATGGCCTGCGCCCAGGCGGCGTGCACGGTGTGCGGTGAATCGGCGGCAAAACTCACTTGCATGCCATTGCCCCAAGTCGCGGGCAAACCATTGAACGGCAATTGCACGAACACCTGGGGCCAACGCTTGCCGGGTTGATGCCAGCCTTCTCCCGGCGGGCCCGAGTCGTTTTCACTGGGCAGGCGTACCAACCCCAGGCAGCCCAGCACGGCATCATAAAACGCGACCATTGCTGGCAGGTCCCGCGCGCCGATTTGTATGTGACTGAACATATGGCCTGCTCCTTATTCACATTCGCCCCACATTAAGTCGATGTCGATCGCAAGGCACCTCGCGCTCATCGACCGGCCCCGGAATCCGACCGAACTCTGCCTGAAGGCCCACAGTCCACCCTCCATCGACTATACATCCAGCATGGAGAATGTCATGACTGACTACCCTACCCCGCCGTTTCCAAAACAAAGCCAACCGGTGCCCGGCACTCAACGCAAGATGGATCCGTATCCAGACTGCGGAGAACAGAGCTACACCGGTTCCGGACGCCTGGAAAGCAAGATCGCCTTGATCACGGGCGCCGACAGCGGCATCGGTCGTGCTGTGGCGATTGCCTTCGCCCGCGAGGGCGCGGACGTGGCCATTTCCTACCTGGACGAGCATGAAGACGCCAGGGAGACTGCCCGTTGGGTAGAACAGGCCGGCCGCCAATGCCTGTTGCTGCCCGGCGATCTGGCGGACAAGGCCCAATGCCGCAAGATCGTCGACGAAACCGTCGCCCGTTTCGGGCATATCGACATTCTGGTCAACAACGCGGCGTTCCAGATGACCCACGAAAACCTGGAAGACATCCCCGACGAAGAGTGGGTGCGCACGTTTGATATCAACATCACCTCGATGTTCAGGATCTGCCAGGCCGCCGTCCCGCATATGAAGGCGGGTAGCTCGATCATCAACACCACTTCGGTCAACTCCGACATGCCCAAGCCGACTCTGCTGGCCTACGCCACCACCAAAGGCGCCATCGCCAACTTCACCGGCGGCCTGGCGCAGATGCTCGGGCCCAAGGGCATCCGGGTGAACAGCGTGGCGCCAGGGCCGATCTGGACACCGCTGATTGTGGCCACAATGCCTGAGGAAGAAGTGCAGAACTTCGGCTCCCAGACGCCCCTTGGCCGTCCTGGCCAGCCGGTGGAAGTGGCGCCGATCTATGTACTGCTGGCTTCGGATGAGGCGAGCTACATTTCCGGTTCCCGGTATGGGATTACGGGCGGCAAGCCGATCCTGTGAGTCAAGCAGTGATACGCAGCTGTTGTGGCGAGGGGATTTAGCCCTCGCCATAAATCATGTGAAGGGGATCACGACTCCTTGGCAATCACCGAGATCTTGCCGTTACGCTCGATAATCGCGAACTTGATCTGTTCCAGTGTCTCGATCCCCTGGCTCGACCGTGCCGCTTCCATGATGTCTTCTTCTATGAGTCGGGCATGGCGCATGCGTGCCTTCAGTATTCGCCCATCCTCCACAATAATGGTCGGGCCGCCGTCAATCAGTTGCGAGACCCATTGTGAGCGTTGCTTGAGCAACGACAGGCCGACATCGATGGCAATCAGCGTCACGATCACCATCAACGAATTGGTCAGCGAGAAATCGTCCCCCAGCAACGCCTGCTGAGTGGCCTCGCCGATGATCATCAGCAGGACAAAATCAAACGTGGTGATTTCCGCCAGGGAGCGACGCCCAGCGATCTTGAACAGTACCAGCAACGCCCCATAGATCGCGGCAGCCCGCAGCACAGAGTCCATACGTCACCTACGGAAAAATGAATTGATCGAAACTGACCGTGGCGCCACCGGGCGTGGCAATACGACTGTGATAGAGCCCCAGCCCATCGCCCAGCAGTGACAGGTAAAGGCTGGCCTCTCCATTGGCATCCGCCTGGACCCAAAGCTTCAGGCCCCGCTGCGCACTCGCCGAGCGCACGGGCTGGGGCTGCAGGGTCTGCACCTCGAAACCCTCCAGCCACTGGCCGACCAGTTCCACCTCCAGCACGGCATTGGGCTGCCCCTTCAGATGGATGACCATGGGGTTGGTAGAACCGTTGCGGTGGAACATTTCGTACTCGACGCCGAGTCGGCCATCACCGCTGTGTACATCTCGAGTGCTCAACGGGCCGCGAGAGAACAATCCAAGCAACGTCAGGATCACCAGCAATACCAACACGTACCAACCCACTCGCTCGAAACGCCAGACCTTGAGCTGGTAGGCCATGTCTTCGCGGACCGGGAACTGGCGGCTGCGCAACTCCTCGGATTCAGTGGGATGGGTCATGGGGGCTCCTATCTGCGTTCACCCGCCAGTGCGCGTTGATGAAAGTGCCGCAACTGCACAAGCGCATGTTCAGCGGCCCACCGTTGGACCTGGTTGCGACTGCCGAAAAACCTCTCCTGGCGACTGAACAGCGCTCGCTCGCCGCGCATATCGAACGCCCAGGCAAAACAGACGGTACCCGCCGGAATGCCGTCCATGTCGTCCGGCCCGAGAATGCCGGTGGTGGCCACGGCGACGTTGGCATTGGCGTCGCGCAGCGCGCCGAGGGCCATTTCCTCGGCCACCTCACGGCTGGTGAGATTGAAGGTGTCGATGGTGCATGGGTTGACCCCTAGCAATCGTTGCTTAGCCTCCGGGGAATACACCACGTAACCGCTTTCAATCAGCGAGCCGCTGCCCGGCACTTCGGCCAACAGGGTGACGATTTTGCCGGCTGTGCAGGATTCAGCCGTCGTCAGGCGCAACTGGTGTTCACGCAGGTAATCAACCAGGGAGCAAGCAACAGTCATGGCATACAGTCCTTCAGGGATCTGATGGATTGACCCCGGCCGTATTGATTCATTCCCTCGGATCATGCCCCGCGGGCACTCCAAATAAATGAACCCCGGGCCGATCCTGAACCTCAAATCCGTATAGGCCTCAGCAGAGGCTGTACTGATCAGGAGGTCGTCATGTCTGCCCCTTTCGTCAAACTGTTCACCCACCCCGAGTTTGCCTGGAAAGACATCCGCGAGCAGGAACAAGCTCACCCGCGCCACTATCTGGCTCACCTGTTGTTGCTCGCCCTGATTCCCGTGGTGTGCCTGTTCATTGGGACCACCTGGACCGGCTGGAGCCTGGCTGAAAACGAAACGGTACGGCTCAGCACGGCCAGCGCCCTGCAACTGAGTGTGCTGCTGTACCTGACCATCGTGGCCGGCGTGATGCTCATGGGGCTGTTCATCCGCTGGATGTCGCGCACCTTCGAAGCCCGCCCTACGGTCAACCAGTGCATTGGTTTTGCCGCCTACACCGCCACGCCCTACTTCCTGGCCGGGATTTTCGGGCTCTACCCCAACCGCTGGCTGGCGGTGATCGCGCTGGCAATGGCGTCGGCCTACTCGACCTTTTTGCTGTTTGTTGGCCTGCCCAAGTTCATGAACATCAAGAAGGAACAAGGTCTGTTGTACTCCGCCAGCGTATGGGGCGTAGGGCTGTTGGTGCTGGTGACCATCCTGGTGGAAATGATCCTGCTGTGGTTCAACGTCTTGCAGCCGGAATACCTGCGCGTTCCGGTGAGTTGACAGTCGGGAGGCACCGAACAAGATTACTTCTCGGTCTTTTTCATACCAATGCGTCGGCGCATGTCGGCGGTGATGTTTTGGCGGGTCTTCTTCAGGCCCGCCCACGGCTCGTGACCCACTTGTGCCAAACGCTCATGGACGTTGTGCACGTTCCACAGATTCGCGCCCTTGAGTTCGGCGACTTCCTCGCGAAAGATCGGCACCGACACCGGCAACCCTTCACGGGTTCGCGCGGCATAGGCGCAGATGGTGGTGGCGCCCAGGCCGTTACGCAGATAATCGATGAAGATCCGCCCTACCCGGTTCTTTGGCCCTGAGACCGCCGAGAAGCGATCCGGCAATAGCTTGGCCATGTGGCTGACAATCGCATGACTGAAGCCCTTGACCTCGTCCCAACCCAATTTGCGGGTCAAGGGCACGACAATGTGGATCCCCTTGCCGCCGCTGGTCTTGAGAAACGCCTTGAGCCCTAGTTCATCGAGTACCGACAAGGTCAGATGCGTCGCTTCCACCATGCTTTTCCAAGGGAGGGCCGGATCCGGGTCAAGATCGAGCACAAAGCGATCAGGCTTGTCCAGGTTCACCGAAGTGGCATTCCAAGTGTGCAACTCCACCGTGCTCATTTGCACCGCGCCGATCAACGCTTCGGCATTGTTGATGATCATCACCGGCTGCCCAGTCAATGATTTGTCGAGGCTGGTGATGCCAGGAATCGCCAGGCGCTCGGCGTTTTTCTGGAAAAACAACTCACCGGCAATGCCATCCGGCGCCCTGACCAATGCCACCGGGCGATCGGCCAATTCCGGCAGGATGAATTCGGCGACGCTGGCGTAGTACTCGGCCAGTTGCAGCTTGGTCGTGCCGCTGCTGGCGTCGATGACCCGTTCCGGGTGGGTAATGCGCACCTTGCCGTCCATGGCCGGCGCCTTTTTCGCGGTCTTTTTCACGGGCTTGGCCAGCTCCTGGGTGATCGACTTCGCCGGTTTATCGTTGCGCAAACCATGAAACACGGCATGGCGGACCGAGCCTTCCTTGGTCATCTCGGCAAACGCCACCTCAGCCAGCAGCGTCGGCTCCAGCCAATGCACGCCTTTGGCGTCATATCCGGTGGGTGGGTTGACCACCGCAGCCTTTGTTCTTTCCAGGGGCAACAATTGCTGGTGAATGCTGTTGAGCGTTTGCTCATTGAACCCTGTGCCGACCTTGCCGGCATAGCGCAGTTGCCCGCTGTCGGCATCGTGCAGCCCCAGCAGCAAGGCGCCGAAGCCATTGCGGGCGCCCTTGGGCTCGCTGAAACCGACGACGACGAACTCCTGGCGATTCTTGCACTTGAGCTTGATCCAGTCGTTGCTGCGCCGGGAAACGTAGGCACTGCCCATGCGTTTGCCGATCAATCCTTCCATCTGCATTTGGCAAGCACTGTTGAGCAAGGCTTCAGGGGTTTCTTCGAAGGCATCGGAGAACCGCAACAGCGGATTCTTGTTGCTCGCAAGCACCGCCGCCAACGCGGCCCGCCGCTCTTGCACGGGCACCTCGCGCAGATCCATGCCATTGAGGTAAGGCAGATCGAACAAGTAGTAGGCAATCTTGTTGCTGCTGCCGGCGTCGAAAGCGTTTTGCAGGGCCTGGAAGTCCGGGACGCCTTGCTCGTTGGCCACCACCATTTCGCCGTCCAGCCAGGCTGATTCCAGGCCCAATCCGGCCAGGGCCTCGGCCTGTTTGGGCAGCTTGTGGGTCCAGTCATGGCCGTTGCGGGTGATCAGCCTCACGTCGTCGTTTTCAATGCGGGCGATGACGCGGTAACCGTCAAACTTGATTTCATAGAGCCAGTCGCCGTCAGGCGCGCGTTCTACTAACGTAGCTAGTTGCGGTTTGAGTGTCTTGGGCATTGGCCCGGCCACCGCGCCGCTGAGGGTGGTGGACGAGGTTTTTTTCGACGGTTCAGACTTGGCGGCCTTTTTGGGTTGCTTCGCTGCCGTCACCTGGGCGGCAGCCTTACCACGGTGTTTGGGTACAAGGGTACGCTCGCTGAGCACGCTGTCCGGCTCAGCCTGGACCACGTCGTACTCGCTTTCGGGGCGTGCCGCTGCGTCCTGGTGCTTGATCAGGAACCACTGTTCCTGCTTGCCGGGCATGTGGGTGCGCACCAGGTTCCACAGGCCGCTGAGTTTTTCCCCTTGCAACTCGAACTTGAGCCGGCCTTTTTCATAGGCCTCGTGGGCATCGCCCTGGGGAATCCACACGCCCCGATCCCAGACAATGACGTCGCCGGCGCCATAGTGACCTTCGGGGATGCTGCCTTCGAAGGTCGCGTAATCGAGCGGATGGTCTTCAACATGCACCGCCAAGCGCTTGACCTTGGGGTCCAGGGACGGCCCCTTGGGCACCGCCCAGCTCTTGAGCGCACCGTCCAGCTCCAGCCGGAAATCATAATGCAGCCGTGAGGCGTCGTGCTTTTGAATACAGAACTGCAAGGCATGAGCGGTTTTCGTCGATTTACGTGAACGCTTGGCCGCCGGTTCCGGGGTGGCGGCGAAGTCACGCATCCGGTTGTAATCCTCCAGGGTCTTGCTGCTCATGGACCACCTGCCACTTGCAACAGCGACGGGTCGGCCACGGGCATCCCAGCAGTTTCGGCCAACAATTGATCGACCACCCTGCTCAAGGCGTGCTCGGTGGAGTCACCCAGCAGCAGCCCTTGTTCGTAGAGCACGATTTGCCGATCGGAACTGGAGCCTTCCTGGACGATACGCCGCGCCTGCTTGAACACATCCTCAACGTCCAGCGCGGCGGCCGTTTCGCCAAAGGTTTGCTCCGCCAGTGTGATCCACTCCCCGATCATCATCGGCTGCTCCTGCCCCTCCAGGATGAACTCGGCCAGGGTTCCATGACGCTTGGCCCGCCAGCGATTCTCCTTGAGGATCCAGTGGGAGGTCAGGCTGAAGTGCGCGCCGGGCGCAGGTTGTGCAATGGCATGAGCTACCATCAGGCGAAACAGCGAGGCCAGGCACAGGACATCTTCAACGCGCGGACAGGCATCGCAGATTCGCAGCTCCAGCGTGGGATAACGCGACGAAGGCCGCATCACCCACCAGCAATCGCTGGGCTGGCGAATGGATCCGGTGCGCATGAGCATGTCTACGTAGCCGGCAAACGCCGATTCGTCCTCGAAGAACTCCGGCACGCCCATGCGCGGCCATTCATCGCAAGCGACCTGACGGTAACTGCTGAACCCGCTGTAGGCGCCGTTCCAGAAGGGCGAAGAAGCACTCAGGGCCAGGAACATCGGCAACCAGGGCAGCACCTCGTTCATGACCCGGACACGGTCCTTGTTGGCCGGCACCTCTACGTGCACATGCAGGCCCGAGACTACGCTACGGCGGGCCACCCGCTGGTAATCGTCGAACAGTTGCTGAAAGTGCAGTTCGTCGGTGGGCTGCAGACCCTGGGTCGCCATGGGATGAGATCCTGCGCTGAGCAGGCCCAGGCCATGGGCAGCCAGGCACTGGGTCAGGCCTGTGCGCACCCGGGACAGATAATCGGCCGCCTCGGCCAGGTTGCGAAAAATAGGCGACGCCATCTCGATCTGACACTGGAACATTTCATGGGCAAAATGCTTGCCCAGTAGCGCCTGGCACGCCGCGACAACCTCTGTCGAGGGTTGATCCGGCATGCAACGGGTTTGCAGATCGGTGATGAAATACTCCTCTTCAATGCCGAACTTCAGTCGCCTGTTCATCGATAGTCCCTCCGATACCCGCGCCGATGCGGGTTACAACCAACGCCACCACGGCGATCCTTTCTACATCCTGGTAACCCGGGGTGAGCAGTTCTTCACCAAACACGTCCGGGTCCAATTCCTTGTAAGTCCAGCCGAAATCCGGCGAGTCGCGCCAAGGCTCAAGCGCCTCGAGAAACGGATCACGACCATCGACCATCGCCACGCCGGTGTAGAGCACCAGCGAGCCACCGGGCGTAAGCCGTGGCAGGGCCTGTTCGACGATGCGCAGCGACAGCCCGGCGCCCAGTGCGCCACCGCCATGGCGGTAGGCCCGTTCGCTGGGGTCGGCCATGTACGGCGGATTGGCGACGATCAGGTCGAAATCGCCCTCCACATCCTGGAGCACATCGCTGCGGGCGATCTCGACGTTGGACACCTCGGCCAGCGCTGCGTTGACCGCGCTCAGGCGCAGGGCCATTGGATTGATGTCCACCGCCAGCACCTGTGCCTCGCGCCGGGCGCGGGCAATGACCAGCGCACCGACACCGGCGCCACAGCCAATGTCCACGGCCCGATGTATTGCCGTGAAGTTCTGTTGCAGATAAGTATGGATCAGCTGGGCGAAACGATAGCTGTCGGGACCGAAAAACACCGCGTCGTTGGCTTGGGTGGGAAATTGCGAATGAGCGAACAACAGGCCGTCAAGGCTCGACCAGCGCACCCGGCTATGCAGCAGGCCGTCGCGCTCCTCCAGCACCTCGGCTTGCTGCAATTGACGCTGCTCATCGGCGCTGATCAGCCCCGGGGCAAACGGGCGCGACCAGCCGAACACGTCCCTCAGGGTCCTGGAGCGCTCATTACCAGGCCGCTGGTTGACGCGTTCGTGGGTCAGAGGTGTCGGGGTAATGAAGCGATAGCCGTCGGCTTGCAGGCGTCGGCCCAATTGCAACAGCGCCAGGTCGGTTTCTGATAGGCGTTCTTCCTGATTCATGCGGGCTCCTAGCGCAGCGCGGATTTGAGTTCGATGAAACGACGAGTCGCCAGCAGGCCGGCCGGATGGCTGTGGCAGCGTGCCGAAAGCCACGGCATCAGGGTCTGCATCTGCGCATCGGGCGCCTGGCCGCGCAGGGTCTGTTGCAGGCTCTGTACATCGGGATCCTCGGTCGGCGTCGGTGGTTCGCACGCGGCGCATTGGGTGCGGCGTGGGGCCTTTCGGGCGCCCCCTTTCAGCCAGTCACCGGCGATCCAGTCGTGCAGCAACTGTTTTTCATAGGGGCTGAACACCCCGAACATGGCCGCGCCCGCCCCTTCGATCAGGGTCCAGAACCGGCTGTTCTGCGGATCTTCATGACGTTTTATCCAGCCCTTGTTTTGCATCGCCGTCAGGAAACCCTCCAGCTGTCCAGGTGCTGCCAGCCATTGATTGACGGTCTTGCCTTCGAACTTGCAGTAATCGGAATGCATGTGCTGGCCGAACGGGCGTTTGCGTTCGAGCATCTCCAGCACTTCGCGATACAGGTCGAACGACTCGATGATGGTTCGGCTGCCTTGGCCCAGGTCATTGAGGCGATAACCCAGGGTGACCCGGCGCCAGAAGGCTTCGCGATCCGCTTCCATCGGCAGCAGTTGCAGCAGCGACTGGATGGCCTTGTGGGCATGACCGGTGCTCGCGTTGTCGATCGTGACGTGGAGGGTGAAGTAGTAAGGGTCGATGTCCAGCTCAGTCAGCTCATAAGCGCTGATCAACAGGTGCAAGGGCAATTGTTCGTAACCCAGGTTGTAACCGATTACTTCAGGCAGGTATTCATCGCCGGCATAACCCAGGGCCAATTGCACGGCACCTTGCAGGTAGCGCTCGTCTTCAATGTCGGGCGCGTCCGACAGGTCGTGTTCGGCGAGCAGCTTGCGATAGATCACCACATGGTTTTGCGAAGGATTGCCGTCTCCCAGCTCTTCCAGATAGGTGCACAGCAGCCCTTCAAAACGATGGTCGTGCCAATGCTTGAGCACGCCATACAACCACGCGCCATCCACCCGTTTGGTCGGCGCCACCGCCTGCAGGAAATACAAGGCGTGGGCCTTGCAAGTGAAGAACTCTCGCGGACCGGCGTTTTTGCGCCGCTCCAGATACTCGGCGTACTGGCGGGCTACACCGGCGCTGTGTTGCTCGACCCAGGCTTGCAGGGCCGTGGGGTCGCCGGGCATTTCCAGGGGCAGCGTCTCGGCCTGCCCCAGGCATTGCTGGAGGAAGGCCTGGGCGACGGCCTGTTTGTCAGCATCGTCGGGGCCATTGAGCAGCCGCTCATAGCATTGGCGCACGTTCCCGGCATCCATGAATGAATGCACGGTGGCAGGCCGGGATTGGAGGGGTGTCAGCGCAGTCATAAGGGCCTCTTGGGTTCTCGGCAGGACGCTGAATCAACACGTCTCTTCTTTTGCAGAGCGCCGGGAATGACGAAAAATTCCCTTGGGGTGAAATGCTGCCGGACAAACGGGAGCGTACCGCTTCGATGGGAACCCCTGCTTCGCTGCGGCGCTCGAATCACTGACAGGAGTCGAACATTGGCTCCCCTGCTTTACCTGTCCGCTATCCAAGGAGCAGCAATGATTTTTACGGTATGGGTAGCGGTGCTCGGCGCCGTATTGCTGACCTTGGCCCTGACGTCCTCCTACCTGCGCTGGATGCCGGTGACCACCTCGGCAATCTGCCTGGGTTTGGGTGTTGCCATCGGGCCGGCGGGCCTGGAGCTGTTGAGGCTGGACATTGCCGACTCCTCGGCCTGGATGGAACACCTCACGGAAGTCGCGGTGGTGTTTTCGTTGTTCGTCAGCGGCCTCAAGTTACGCTTGCCCCTCAAGGACCGAAGCTGGCGCGTGGCTTATACCCTGGCCGGGCCAGTGATGATCCTGACCATCGCGGGCCTGAGCCTGATACTGCATTTCCTGTTCGGCCTCGGTTGGGGCGTGTCGGTATTGATCGGGGCGATCCTGGCGCCGACTGATCCGGTGCTTGCCGCGCTGGTGCAGGTTAACGACGCCCGGGATGACGACCAGGTGCGGTTTGGCCTGTCGGGGGAAGCCGGTTTGAACGACGGCACCGCCTTCCCCTTTGTGATTCTGGGTTTGTTGTTGCTGAACGAGGACGGCCTTGGTTTTCTCGGCGACTGGATGCTGCAGGATGTGCTGTGGGCGGTGCCGGTCGGTTTGCTCACCGGTTACTGGATGGGGCGCGGTATCGGCTGGTTGACCCTGTCGATGCGCATCAAGAACGCCGACAGCACGCTCTCGCCCAACGATTACCTGGCCCTGGCACTGATTGCCCTGGCCTATGTCGTGGCCGAAGCCCTCCAGGGTTATGGTTTTCTTTCGGTGTTCGCCGCCGGCCTGGGCCTGCGCCAGGCCGAGGTGCAATCGACAGATGAACACTCACTTCCGGCCGAACACCTGGTGCAACCGGTCGTGGGGCACGAAGCGGCCACCCCCCGGGACGCGGTCCGGGGTGACGCCGAGACGCTGGAAGAGGGTCAGGTGGCCGCCGGGGTCATGATGAGCGACATGCTCGCCTTCGGCAGTCTGGTGGAGCGTTCCATGGAAGTGTTTTTGGTGACGCTGTTGGGGGTGGTGCTTGCCACTCATTGGGACTGGCGGGCGCTGGTCATCGGCGGCCTGCTGTTTGCCGTGATTCGCCCGTTGAGCTTGTTGGTGTTGCCATGGGGGCGGCTGCTGGACAGGCCGCAACGGCTGCTGATTGGCTGGTTCGGCATACGCGGCATCGGCAGTCTGTTTTATCTGTTCTATGCGGTGAACCATGATTTACAGCCAGAGATGGTCCAGCTGTGCATCGATATCACGCTGTCGGTGGTGGCCCTGAGCATTCTGGTCCATGGCCTGAGCACCCAACCCATACTGGCCTGGTATGAGCGACACAAAAAATCGAGCTGAGGCTTCAGCCGCCTGGATCACTCACCTGGATATAGATCGAGTACACCCCAAGCAACACCCAGAACGTGGCAAAGATCCATGGCGTACGCACCGAAAACAACAACGACTTGCGATAGCCCTTGTGGGTCGATTCCTGTTCGCTGAACAGCGGGGACTCATCGTAGGCCAAGCCCATCAATGGCTCTGCACGCAGCAACTCGCTTTGCTTGAAATGCCAATGGTCAATGATCTCGTAAGCGGCGCGAATTCCTGGCCAGGCGTTGAGCGAGCTCAGGAAGCCCAGCAGAGCCAGGAACGGCGGCACGATCAAGGTGAACAACTTGCCCCACTCCGGGTTCAGGTTGGCCATGCATGAGGCAAAGGCGATCACCAGGAAGGACTGGGCAGCCAGGTAGGCATCGGTTCGATTGGCCAGGATGCTGGTTTCGTACTGGATCTCCCGACGATAGAAATCCAGGCGTTCCTTGGGCGAGCCGAACAGCTTGGCATTGTGTTCCGTCAGTTCTTCATCCGGGGTATGGCTGGTGAGTATTCTGGGCATTGCGCAGGCTGCGCCTCGGGCGTGGGTTTGGGACTTGTTAGAAGAAATGAGGGACAGGCAAGTTCCGACCACCGGACCAGAGGTGCGACCCGGGTTCAACGAAACACTTACCGATCGTCACGGTCTCTAAATCACCAAATGCTTAAGGAGGGATCTGTGGACTATCTTGGATGGGTGCAATGGCCGGCGATGGTGGTAACGGTGCTGGCCGCCTGGCTGATCGGCTCACGTCAGCCCCGACGGCGGGTGGCCGGGTTCAGTTGCTTTATCGCGAGCAATATCCTGTGGGTCATCTGGGGGCTGCATTCAGACGCCTACGCGCTGATCGTGCTGCAATTCTGCCTGTGTGCGATGAATCTGCGCGGGTTCAAGAAAAATACCGAATGAACCTGTGGCAGGTGCATGCCTGAGGCTACTTCATCGCCTGCCCAATGACCCGCACCAGATCGATCTGCTTGAACGGTTTGGTCAGCCGCGGCAATTGCGTGGCGAACCCCTCCAGACGCTCGGCGTAACCGGTGGCCAGGATGATGGGCAGGGTCGGATGCCGGTCACGCAACAGTTTCGCCAGCTGCGCACCGTCCATCTGCGGCATGGCCATGTCGGTGATCACCAGATCGATGTCCGGGTTGAGCTCGAACATCTGCAGCGCCTGAGCCGCTGATGGGGCGCAAAGCACCCGGTGGCCCAGATCTTCGATCAGCAACCGGGTGCTGGTCAGCACCAGGCTGTCATCATCCACGACCAACACCCGTAGCTCGTTCACCGGCTGTGTGGTCGTGGCCTGGGACGGCGCCTTGCCTGGCGCCGAACTGTCAGCCACTGGCAACCACAGCTCAGCGGTAGTGCCTTCACCTTTGCGGCTCTTGAGCATCAGGCGGCCACCCAATTGCTCGGCCAGGCCGTGCACCATGGACAAGCCCAGGCCCGTGCCCTTGCCGACGCCCTTGGTGGTGAAGAACGGGTCCACAGCCGAAGCCAGCGTGGCCTCGTCCATGCCTTCGCCCTCGTCGGTGATGGACAGGCAAATGTATTGCCCTGGCGCCATCGGCGTGTCCTTTCCGGCCTCGGTGCCTGAGCGTTCCCGGGCGGTGATCAGTATCCGCCCACCATGTGGCATGGCATCCCGAGCGTTCGTCGCCAGATTCAGGATGGCCAGTTCCAGTTGGTTGACATCGGCCAGCACCGGCGAAAGCGCTTGGGCAAAGTCGGTCTGGATGTGTATCGAAGGGCCGATGGAGCTTTGCAGCAAACCACTGATGCCCTGCACCAGCGCCGACAGTTCCACCGATTCGGAGGACAGTTTCTGTCTGCGGGCAAATGCCAGCATGCGTTGCGTCAGCGAAACACCGCGAAGCGCGCCCTGGCTGGCGTTATCCAGCAACTGCATGAGCTTGGGGTCGCTGGGCATGCGTTTGCGCACAATTTCCAGGTTGCCGAGGATCACCGTCAGCAGGTTATTGAAGTCATGGGCGATGCCACCGGTGAGCTGGCCGATGGCTTGCAGTTTCTGGGACTGGAACAGCGCTTCGCGTGCCTGCTCCAAGGCTTGCTGCGCTCGCGTGGCATCGGTGATGTCGCGGGTGATCTTGGCAAAACCCAGCAGTGTCCCCGTGTCGCTGCGGATCGCATCAATGACCACATGCGCCATGAACCGCGTGCCATCCTTGCGTAACCGCCAGCCCCTTTTTTCGAAGCGCCCTTCATTGGCGGCGATGCTCAAAGCTCGTTGTGGCTCACCGGCCTGGCGGTCCTCAGGGGTATAGAACATCGAAAAATGCCGGCCGATGGCTTCCGCCGGAAGATAACCCTTGATCCGTTGCGCACCCAGGTTCCAGTTGGTCACCTGGCCGTCAGGGTCGAGCATATAGATGGCGTAATCGGTGACACTTTGCACCAGCAGGCGAAACTGCTGTTCGCTTTGCTTGAGGGTTTCCTCGGCCATCTTGCGATCGGTCAGGTCGCGGGTGATCTTGGCAAAGCCCAGCAAGTCGCCGCTCTGGCTATCGATGATCGGGTCAATGACGACATGGGACCAGAACAACGTTCCGTCCTTGCGCACCCGCCAGCCCTCGCCTTCGAAACGGCCCTCGCGCAAGGCCGTGTCCAGCGCCCGTTGCGGAAGACCGTCTGCGCGATCCTGGTCGGTGTAGAAGCGTGAAAAGTGTTGGCCAAGGATCTCGGATTCCTCGTAGCCCTTGAAACGCCGGGCGCCGGAGTTCCAACTGGTGATGATACCGGAGGGGTCGGTCATGTAGATGGCGTAGTCGACCACGGCGTCGATGAGCAGGCGAAAACGCTGTTCCTGATTGATGAGTGCGGTCTTGGGGGCGTCTTCGAGCATTTTTTTGGCCAAGGCATCCAAAAGGATTTTTTGCGAAGTATGGAGCAAGTGCGGCATCGGAAATAGTGATTAAATCCGTGGGAATCAGCAGCTTGATCGCGATATGAGATTCACCACAGATCCCCTGTGGGAGCACGCTCACTCCCACAGCAGTTGTGCTGCTCTTGACTAACTGACCACCAGCGCGGCAACAAGTGCTGCACTCTCGGCTCACCGAAGCGATCGTCGATCAACATCACCACCCCACGATCCTGCTGCGTACGAATGACACGACCCGCCGCCTGCACCACTTTTTGCAGGCCGGGATACAGGTAGGTGTAATCGTAGCCATCGCCGAAAATAGCCGCCATGCGCAGCTTCATCTGCTCGTTGACCGGGTTGAACTGCGCCAGACCCAGGGTCGCGATGAACGCACCGATCAGGCGGGAGCCCGGTAAATCGATGCCCTCCCCGAACGCACCGCCCAACACCGCAAACCCAATCCCCTGGCTGTGTTCCATGAATCGTTCAAGGAACGCCTGCCGGGGTGCTTCGCCCATGCCGCGTGATTGCGACCAGGTGGCAATCTGCGGATGCCGCTCGGCAAACAGTCCGGCCACTTGCTGCAAGTAGTCAAAACTGCTGAAGAAGGCCAGGTAATTGCCCGGGCGCTCGCTGAACTGGCGGGCCATCAACGCGACGATAGGTTCCAGGGACGCCTGGCGATGGGCAAACCGGGTCGAGATCCGGCTGACAACCTGTACATCAAGCTGTTGCGCCTGGAATGGCGACTCCACGTCGATCCACACAGTGTCCGCCGGGACGCCCAACAAGTCAGCATAATAGTGCCGGGGGCTCAGGGTGGCGGAAAACAGCACGCTGCTGCGGGCGGCGGTCAGCCTGGGTCGCAGAAAAGCGGCCGGCACTACATTACGCAGGCACAGGGTCGATGCGCTTCGCTGTCGGCCATATTCACGCTTGTGTATGTCGAACAGAAAGTGCTCATCAAAGGACTCCGCCACCCGGGCAAACTGCAAGGCATCGAAGTAAAACGCCTGTAAACCGCTATCCAGGCCCTGAGGATGGTCATTGAGGTAATCGCTGATAGCCGTGGTGCACAGCGACAGGGCCTGGAGCAGTTTCTCCGGTGGTTTTTCATACGCCTGATAGACCGCAACCTGGGGCTCATGCAGCGCGTTCCACTGGCGATTGACTCGCTGTAGGGCTTTCTTCAACGTCTCGGGCGCGGTTTTGCGCACTGCTGCCAAGACGGACTGATCGAGGGTCGCGCTGTACATCTGCCGTCCCCGCTCCACCAGATTGTGGGCTTCGTCCACCAGGGTCGCGACGGTCCAGCCATTGGCCTGGGCCAGACCAAAGAGCAAGGCGCTGAAGTCAAAGTAATAGTTGTAGTCAGCGACCACCACGTCTACCCAGCGGGCCATTTCCTGGCTCAGGTAGTACGGGCAGATATCATGGGCCAGAGCAATATCGCGCAACGTTGCCTGATCGAGCAGCGTGACCTGGCTCGCCGCCGCACGGGCGCGCGGCAGTCGATCATAGAACCCGCGGGCCAACGGGCAGGCTTCGCCATGGCAGGCCTTGTCCGGGTGCTCGCAGGCTTTATCCCGAGCGATCATCTCCAGCACCCGCAACGGCATCGACGGTGCGCTTTGGGTAATCACTCGGGCCGCATCCAGCGCCAGTTTGCGCCCTGGGGTCTTGGCCGTGAGGAAGAACACCTTGTCCAGTCGCTGTGGCGCCAATGCCTTGAGCATCGGAAACAAGGTGCCCACGGTTTTGCCAATGCCGGTGGGCGCCTGGGCCATCAGGCAGCGGCCGGTGCTGATGGCCTTGAACACCGACTCAGCCAAGTGTCGTTGCCCGGTCCTGAAGCCAGCGTGAGGAAATGCCAGCGTCTGAGCGCCGAGGTTGCGCGCCTGTCGGTGAGCCATCTCCTGTTCGGCCCAAGCGAGGAACAGCGCGCACTGTTGTTCAAAGAAAACCTCAAGCTGCGCCGCTTCAAAGCTTTGCGTCAGGCAGGTTTCCTTTTCGCTGACGATGTCGAAGTAGACCAGCGCCACGTCGATCCGCGGCAATTGCAACTTCTGGCACATCAGCCAGCCGTAGATTTTTGCCTGGGCCCAATGCAACTGGCGATGATTGGCCGGTTGCTTGTCCAGGTCGCCCCGGTAGGTCTTCACTTCTTCGATGCGATTGCAGGCCGGGTCGTAGCCATCTGCCCGGCCTTTGATCTGCAGCGTCTGGTAGCGGCCCTCCAGGCTCACTTCGGCCTGGTAACCCTCGCTACGCCGCGAGGCCACGGTACGGTGGCCGACGATCCCTTCCATGGCCGTGGGCGACGGCGTGAAGCGCAGGTCCAGGTCGCCGGTCTTGGCGGTGAACTCGCACAGTGCCCGAACGGCGATGCTGTAGCCCGGCGCCTGGGTCATGCGCCCTGCTCCGCCCACTGCACATAGCAGACGGCGACGGGCATCTGGTGTTCGTGACAGAACTCCAGCCAGCGCAGTTGATTGTCTTGCAGGCGGTCGCCGGGGCCTTTGACTTCGATCATGCGGTAAGTCTTGTGCTGCGGCCAGAACTGGATCAGGTCCGGCATGCCGGCGCGGTTGGCCTTGATATCCAGCAGCAGGCGGCTGAACCAGTGCTTGAGGTGTTCGGCAGGCAGGCAGTCGAGGGCCTGATGGAGCAACTCTTCGGACAACGCGCCCCAGAACACGAAAGGCGACTGCACGCCCCACTTTTCTGTGTAACGACGGACAATGGTGTCCCGGTAGCGTCCATCGTCGAGCTGCGCGAAACAGGCCGCGAACAGCTCGGCGCGTCGCTCGTGAAAGTCCTCGTTGAGCAGGTCCACCGGCCCGCGCTGAAACGGGTGGAAAAACGCTCCCGGCAACGGCGCAAAAATCACCGGCCAGCACAGCAGGCCAAACAGCGAGTTGATCAGACTGTTCTCCACGTAATGCACCGGCGCGGTTTCATCGTGCAGATGGGCCTGAACGTGATACTCCACCGACAAGGCCGGATCGACACGGGGCAGGTGCAGGTCCAACCGCTCGACCTTGCGCGCCATGGTTCGCGGCACCGGGGGGCCGCCCAGCTTGCGCCGCAGCCGGGGCAGGATCCTGAGCAGGGCCTGGGTTTCGGCGGCGCTTTGCGGCTTTTGTGCCGCCGCCTGCGCCCATTCCAGGGCCAGGGCGTATTCACCGATGCGCTCCATCACCCGGATCATCCGCAGCCGTGCGCCGGGGTAGCTGCAATCCTGATAAATGCGCAAGGCCAAGGTGAAATCGCCGATGCGCTCCGCGTGCTGGCCTATCTGAAACAGCAGCTTGCCCCGGCGTCGCTCCAGCCAGGGGTTGTCCAGGCTCAAGGCATGGATTTGGGCAACGATCTCTTCAAGAGGCTCGCCGGCTTCGAAACGCTGCTGACATTCGTGGAGGAAGAGGCAGGCATCGACATCCTGACGGCTGCGCAGGCCACGGGACTGGACACTGAATTCAACGGTTTCATAGGTGAAGATGCCCAGATCCGCCAGCACGAACTCCGACCAATCCTGATAGAGATTGCCAAAAAACAGCAACCGCAGGCGGTCGCAGAGGTTCATGATCGTCAGGCTGAAGAGACGGTCTTCCAGCAGCGGGCACCAAGTGCAAAAAGGCTGTGGTTGATCGAAATGGCCCTGCAAGAATTCGAGCCACTGGCCCTTTTTCGCCTTGGGGTGTTCGATCAGGTGACCCAGGCACAGGATGATTTCCTGTTTGCGCAACACCTCAAACAGCTCGACAAGCCCGAGAGGCGCCTGATCCTCGACCCAGCCCAGCGCCAACAACGGTTCGACGGCGCTGCCAATATCACCAATCTCAGGGTACTGCAGCTTGCTATGGCGAAAATGCCGCCCCTTGCGCATCACCATGCGCACCAACAACCCCTGGGATGCACGGGGCAAGGTGGCGAAATCGTCGATGAAGCGTTGCTCCTCGACGCTGAGCACATCGGCATAGCGCGCTGCCAACCAGGCGAGCACTTGCTCAAAGTTGTTCAGATAGTAGAAGGGATCATCGAGAGGGTTGTTTGTCACGGAAAGAAGTGCCGTTGCCTGCCGGAGTACTGGTTATGCGTACAGATATCAGCTACGGCGGGCGCAGGCAACTGCAAAAGATGAGCGGTCGCCCGCATTCAGGAGGAAAATCCAGCACTGGCGATGAACTTTCCTACGGCAAGCGAGACCAATGGCGGTTAACTACAGTGATGGCACGGTCTAATCAACTGAACTGCGCCTTTTTGATTGAGAGGTTACGGATATGAACATCAGGATTCTGGGTCTGCCCCTGGTCGCCGCTGCGTTGCTGGCTCTGGCCGGCTGCTCATCACCAACTGTGGTGACCTTGCAGAACGGTACCCAGTATTTGACCAAGGATGCCCCCAACACCCGTACTGCTGACGGTTTCTATGAGTTCGAAGACATTTCCGGCAAAAAAGTGCGGGTCCGCGCCGATGAAGTGGCGACGGTGCGTAAGGAAGACTGAGTTTATTCGAGCCCTCTGTCCGCAGAGGGCCTGTTTGAAATCAGCGGATAGGATCCAGGCTCATCTCCAGCGCCAAGCCGCCCTCGTCGCAACTGATCTTCGCGCCTTTTCGTCGCAACGACCGTTCCTGAATTCGCAGGCAGTGCTCGTATTCCAGTTGAGTGGAACGATCAATGCTGATATTCCCGGTCATGTCTGGTCTCTTCGCTTCATCAACGCCTACCGAAACCCATGACTTGGGCGTCTGCATTTCAAAGCGAGGCAGGTACGAAGGCGCATCGAACGGTTTGCCTCGTTCGGCGGCGGGCAATTGCTCGGGTGTGATGCCATAGCGGGTCAGAATCGATTGATCCGGCAATTCGGCCAAGGCGCCAGCCGAGGCCAAGGCCCCCATCAGGCCGATGATGGGGCTTTTCTTGCTGCTCACTGCTTCACTTCTCCTCAAATCAATTACAGTGGCGAGGGAAATCCCCTCGCCACAGGCTACTCAAAACGATCCTGAATCAGGCAAATACAATGTCGCCTCCCACCTGGCCGGGGTTGACCCCCACCAGGGTCACCGAACTGTCACCGACCTCAAGCAGCGTGTCACCGCCGACCTGAGACAGGTGCTGGCGGTAGTCGTAACCTGCCCCGGCGCCCTGCACGCCCAGGAACACCAGTTTGTCGCCGGCATCATACCCACTGATCAGATCGTGGCCGAACGCGCCATTGAAAAGGAATGTGTCAGCGCCGCCGCCCGATTGCAGCCGGTCATTGCCCGAGCCGCCGACAAAGGTGTCGTTACCCGTACCGCCCAGTAGCACATCGTTGCCGTCATGCCCGAACAGCCAGTCCCCCGATGATCGCGCGGTCAACGTATCGTCAGCCGAGGTGCCGGTGGTCGACGATGCATACGCCGTGAGCTTGCTGCCCGCCACCAGGCCGTTGGCCGTAACACTGTGGCTCACCTCGTCCTTGACCAGCCCCCAGAACAAACCGGGTTCTTTGCTGACGAGCGTATCGATGTCGCGGGTCATGCTGATTGCACCCTGGGCATCGCGCACGTACAAGGTCCCGGCGCCGTCCTGGACGAAGCTTGCATCCTTCACCGAGGACTGCAGTTGCAGGGTATTGCTGCCCTGCCCGCCCAGTATCACGTTGTACCCACCAGCGTCGCGAAAGGTGTCATTGCCGGCGCGGCCCTCCAGATAGTCATTGCCCTGTCCGCCCTGGATCAGATCATCACGGTCAGTGCCGATGATAAACGTGCTGCCGGTGTGGGTTTCGGCGTTGCGATTGAGGTCCTGGACCCACGTATTGCTGCGTGCGGGATCCGACAGGTTGGCGACGATGATGGTGGAGTCTTTCTCGGTGAGGTCGTAGAACGCCGAATCGAGGATCCGGCCCATGCCATCGCCGTAACCGGTGGGCAGGTGGGATATCCAGGTGGGGATGTTGAGGATGGAAAACGGCAACACGTTCCAGGCCGCCGAGGCATAGTGGTCGTTGAAGCTGACGATGTTGTTGGTGGCTGACGCCTGCGGAGCATCATGTACGCCCACCGATGCGGGGGTGAACGTGGAGCCGTCCAGTGCCCGGAACACCGGGTCATTTTCATAACCGATGTTCAGTACCTTGTCGGTGCTGCTTTGGGTGGGTGAGGCGTAAGCGATGTAATTGGCGCTGCTGTAGAACCCCGACCATTGGCTGCTGCTCAAGTCCGCCAGGCTGTTGACCGCCAGCCCACCGAGGCTGTGGCCACTGACCAGCACGTCCTGGCCCGTCAAGCCGTGGGCCTGGGCAAACGCCGCGACGTCCCCGAGCAAGTTGCCGAATGCTTGGCCGACGTAGTTTTTCGCGTAGTCCTGGGGGCCGAAAGCCGCCATCAGATCGCTGATGACGTCGCCAATGGAGTCGCTGATCAGAGTCTCCCGTGGGCCGCTGGTGCCACGAAACGACACTCCGATTTGTGTCAGTTGCCCATCGCCGTCGTACTTGCCGAGAATTTCCACCTGCGCGGTGGTGTAGCCGGCCTTCTCACCAAAAAACGTTCCCCGGTCATCCACCTTGCCGGTGTAGCCCAGTTGCGATGCGCTGATCGGGGTCCAGCCGGCCTCTTGCACCGCCTCCAGGGCGAGCTGTTCCGAGTCGGGATTCCACGGCACGCCGGGGATCACCCCTTGCGAATCGGTGCTGCCCAGCAGCGCCGTCACCAGCGTGGCGGGTAGCCCCGCACCGAAGCCGTTCTGCTGGTAGCCGGCGGCAAAGCCGTGGTCCAGATTGTGGTAGGAATACAGCATGATCGCCATTGCATCGCTGACCAGCGCCTTGGACTCGGTGGTGCCGAGGTTTTTATAGTCGTAGATACCCATCGTGATGACCTCTTTTTTTGTTGTTGGAAAGGTTGCTGATAGCGGCGAAGCTCTTGTGGGTGGGCTGCATCGCAACCCAGCGGGGATAAATCCCCTCGCCACACAGCACTGCCCGTCATTGGGTCAGCGCCGGCGGCACAAACGCCTCATCCACCTGGGCCAGGTCTTGCGCGCCCAAGGTGCCGGCGTAGTAGTGCAACTTTGTCCAGGCCATGAGGTAGTCATAACGGGCCTGGGCCAGGTCGCGTCGGGTGGTGTAGAGCTGTTCTTCGGCGTTCAGGGCATCGAGGTTGACCCGTTCGCCGCCGAGGATGCTTTGCCGGGTCGATACCACCAACGCCTCGGCGGCGCTGAGGGCTTTGCGGTATGCCCGCAGCTTGTTCACCCCCGACATGCAGGCGCTGAACTGTCGGCGCAGCTCGATCAGGGTTTCCCGGGTTTTGGCGTCCAGTTCATATTCGGCCCGCTCCATGTTGCGGCTGGCCTGACGGGTCGACGCCGAGACCCCGCCACCGGCGTACAGCGGCACGCTGATCTCAAGTCCAATGGTGTTGGTGTCGTAGCGCTGGTTGTAGGTGTTACCGCTTTCCGACTCGTTCTGGCGCATCGTCGCGTAGGCGCTGACCTTGGGCAGGTGTCCGGCGCGGTTGCGTTCGACTTCGTAGCGCGCCACGTCCACGGCCTGGCGCTGGGATGCCAGGGTCGGGTTGTTGCTCACGGCCAGTTCGTGCCATGCCTGAAAACTGGCCGGCTGCAAGGCAAAGGTCTGGAACGTTTCGTTCAGGGGCGCCAGGTCGCCAATGTTCAGGGTCGGGACGCCAATCAGCGAGCCCAGTTCGCGCAAGGAAGCGTCCTGCTCGTTGCGGGCCTCAATCTCTTCGGCAATCGCCAACTCATAGCGCGACTCGGCTTCAAGGATGTCGGTGCGCATACCTTCGCCTTGGGCAAACAGGTGCTCGTTCTGATGAAACTGTTGTTCGAAAGCTTTTTTCCTGGCCTGGGCAATGTCGATCTGATCCTGGGCGAACAACGCCTGGGTGTAGGCGCTCAACACCCGCACTAGCAACTCCTGGCTCTTGCCACGAAAGTTTTCGTCGGCAAACAGCGCCTGGGCCACGCCTTTGCGGTAGGCGGCGTAGGCCTCGTAGTCCAACAGCGGTTGTTGCAGGGTCAGGCTGGAGCCATAGCTGCTGTAGTTGCGGTCGTCATGCTGGCTGGCGCCGCGCTCGTTGAGGTAGGTGACCTTGGACTGGTTGCGGCCCTTGTTGTAGCTGTAGCCCAGGTGCGGCAGCAGCCCGGCGCGGCCAATGGCGCGGTTCTCCAGGCCGGCATCGCGCTCCTTGATCGCGCCCAGGTAGACCGGGTCATTGCGCAGGGCTTGTTCATAGAACTCGAATGGCCCCATGGCCCAGGCATTGTTGCAGATAACCGCCGCCAGCGCGGCGAGCCAGTAACGTCCCTTCATACCCCCGAACATCCTCATTCTTCGGTCAACGCGGAGCCGGCTCGGTCGAGCAGCGGTTTGAACAGGTAGTTCATGAGCGAGCGCTCACCCGTGCGCACGAACATTTGCGCCGGCATTCCGGGCTTGATCACCAGCCCGTTGAGTTTTTCCATCGCCACTTCGCTGACGCTGCTGCGCAGGATGTAATACGGCTCAGCGGTTCTTTCATCAATCATCTGGTCGGCGGAAATCAGGCTGACCTGCCCCGGGACCCTCGGCGTGCGGTTCTGGTTGAAGGCGGTGAAGAGGATGTCCACTGGCAACTGGGTGCCCACCTTGTCGATCAGGTTGACCGGCAGGCGCCCTTCCACTTCCAGGCGCGTGTCTTGGGGCACGATTTCCAGCAAGGTATCGCCCTGACGGACCACGGCGCCTTCGGTGTGTACGCCCAAGTTCACGGCGATGCCATCGGCGGTGGCAAGGATCTCGCTGTGTTGCAGCTCAAACGCGGCAGACTTGAGCTGCTGTTGCAGGGTTTCGCGCTTGAGTTGCGCCTCGGCCAACTGACTGCGAACCTCCTTCTGGTATTCCTCATTGTGTTGTTCAAGCGTGAGGCGGGACTCGACGATGCCCTGCTCCACCCGGCCGCTTTCGCCACTGTTCTGCGCCAGTTCCTGCTGCACTTGCGACAGTTGCCGTTGATAATCCAGCAGACGGTTGCGCGGGATGTAGCCGTTGTCCGCCAACGGTTGCAGGTTGCTGAGCTGCTGACGCAGGGACTGGGCTTGGGCATTGAGGTCATTGCGAGCCCGGCGCATGCCCGCCAGTTGCGCCGTGGCGCCTTCGATATTGGCGCGCAACGCGGCCTGCTCCCGGGCCACCGCTTCGCGGCGGCTGCTGAACAACTGCCGCTGGCCTTCGAGCACCAGCGCCAGGCGCGGGTCGGGGTCGTGGCTCAGTTCAGCCGCAAAGCTGACCTGTGGGAGGTTGTCCCGCTCGCTTTGCCAGCGTGCCAGGCTGGCCCAGGCCATGCGGTACTGGGCTTGCAGCGATTGCACATCGGCCGCAGCCTGAGTCTGGTCCAGTTGGAACAGCGGTTGGCCCTGCCTCACGGTCTCGCCTTCACGCACCAGAATCCGGCTGATCACGCCGCTGCTCATCGATTGCACGGCCTTGCGCTTGCCGGAAACCACCACGGTGCCCTGCACCGCAATACCTTGGTCCAGCGGCGCCAGGCTGGCCCAGGTGAAAAAACTGCCGGCGCCAATGATCGCCAGTGCCCATCCCAGACGGGTGAAGAAACGGGCATCGCGCTCGGGATGTTCGAGGTCTTGAGAGTGTTGCAGATTCATGTCGCGATCCTTGCTCATGCGCCGCTGGGTTTGCTGGCCGCCGAGTACTGGCGACTCATGCTCAGCCCGTTGGGGGCTGCCTGGGGTTTGTCGCGTTGCGATTGCGGTTGGCCGGACAAAGCCCGCAGCACCTCCTGACTTGGACCGAACGCTTGTAGGTGGCCTTCATTGAGCACCAGCAGCTTGTCGGCCTGAGCCAGCGCCGAGGAGCGATGGGTCACCAGCACGACCGTGGAGCCCTGGGCTTTCATCTGCGCGATGGCGCCGGCCAGTGCCGCTTCACCGACTGTGTCGAGATTGGAGTTGGGTTCATCGAGCACCACCAGGCTCGGTTGGTCATACATTGCCCTGGCCAGGGCGACGCGCTGTTTCTGGCCACCGGACAAACCGCTGCCATCCTCTCCCAGCACGGTGTCGTAGCCTTGAGGCATGCGCAGGATCAGTTCATGCACACCGGCCTGTTGTGCGGCCGCGACGACCTTTTGCGGATCGGCCTGGCGAAAACGGGCAATGTTCTCAGCAATGCTGCCGCTGAACAGCTCAATATCCTGGGGCAGATAGCCAATGTGCGGGCCGAGCTGGTCGCGATTCCAGCGATGGATGTCGGCCCCGTCGAGCCGCACGGTGCCTGCGAAGGTCGGCCATACCCCAACCAACACGCGGGCCAGGGTGGATTTGCCGGACCCCGACGCGCCCAACACCCCGAGCACTTCCCCGGCGTCCAGGCTGAAACCGAGCTGATGCAGCGTCGCGTTGCGCCGCCCCGGTGGGCCGGCGCTGACCTGTTCGAAGCTCACCTGGCCCTTGGGCGCCGGCAATTTCATCGCCTCGTCCTGCTGCGGATAAGCCTGCAACAGCGCGTCGAGACGGCGATAGGCCAGTTTGGCCCCGCTCCACTGCTTCCACACGGCGATCAACTGGTCGATGGGGCTTAGCACCCGCCCCATCAGGATTGAGCCGGCAATCATCATTCCAGCGGTCATGTCGCCCCTGATCACCAACAGCGCCCCCAGCCCCAGTACCAACGATTGCAGACACAGGCGCAGGGTCTTGCTCAGGGAGCTGATCACCGCGCCGGTATCACTGGCTTGGTTTTGCAGGCCGAGAAAGCGCGAATGCACGGCAAACCAGCGCCCGCGCAATGCGCCGAGCATGCCCATGGCCTGGATGGTCTCGGCGTTGTGCAAGTGGCTGGTCGCCAGTTGGCTGGACTGTTGCGAGTAAACACTGGCCTGCCCCAGCGGCTTTTTGGTCATGGCTTCGTTGAGACAGGCCAGGCCGATGAGCAGCAAGGTGCCAACGCTGGCGAACACGCCCAACCAGACGTTGAACAGGTAGATCACCAGCAAATACACGGGAAACCACGGGGCGTCGAAGAATGCGAACAGCGCAGGTCCAGTGACGAACTGGCGGATGTGGGTAAGGTCACCCAGCGACTGCCCGGCGTTGCCCTCGCCTTGGCACAGGTTGCGCTCGAACGCGGCCTTGTATACCTGAAGGTTCAAGCGTCTTTCCAGCTGGCTGCCGATACGGATAACAATGAAGCTGCGCAGCATTTCCAGCAGCCCGATAAATACGAAGAAACCCACCACCATCAACGACAACATCCACAGCGTGGTTTCGTTTTGTGATGACAGGCCCCGGTCATACACTTGGAGCATATAAATCGAAGGCGCCAACATCAGGACATTAATCAGTGCGGTAAAACAACCGACGCTGATCAGAATACTTTTATAGTCGCCCAGCGCTCTATACAGCGGCACCGTCGCAGCGCGCCTTGTCATGTTCATGTAGATATCCTTGCTGTTGGCTTTGCCAGGTTATTCAACTTGCCAATCTTTAAATGTTTTACGTCGGGCCGCAGTGCGGTGCACACCTGTTTAAACAGGCGCGCCAAGGGCATTGGCACACTGTACTTACGTGTTAAGGAATGGTTTGGGGTGGACTCCGTTCGAGCGTCACTACCTGACCTGATTTCAAGGTGACTTGATAGTGTTGCTCTTGACGCAGTTGCAAGTGAATCCGGCTGTTCTGTTTGCCAATCAGTGAAAGGCCGTCTGGCTCGGTGAACCAATGGACCGGCTCATCGCCCAGCCACTGTCCCAGGCAGGCGGTTTGCCCGACCAGGGTTTGATCTGCCCGAAGCTCGACAAGGCAGATGCTGGACGGCGCGTCTTGGGACGATGGGGGCTGCGCAGGCGCCTGCGGCCCCGACAGAACAGCCTGCCACTGGCCGGCCAACTGGGAAGGTTCTGCTAACAACAGGCTGCGCGCCATGGCGACTTCTCCGGTAAACATCATCAGCGTAGCGAGTAACCAGGCACCTGCCTGGACACCTCGGGGCTTAGGGCTTTTGCACATAGGTTCAATCCTGAAGGATCCCGCAAGAGCGCTGGCCGCTCCCACGGGATCGAGGACATCAGGCCACGATATCCGAGACAGCCGCCTGGCCGACGGTACTGACCAGGAAGTCAGCCACGCCGTGCCCGGAGAAGTCCACCGACAGCAGGCTGTTGCCACCTGATGTCGACAGCACCGCATCACCCGCCGTACCGGTGAATGCGTTCACAAAGTGCAGGCCCGCGCCTTTGGTGATGGCGGTCAGGTCGATCTTGTCCAGGCCGCTGACGAAATCGAGGATCTGATCGACCGCACCTGGCCGTGAGTCAGAACTGGCGGCGAACACGAAGGTGTCCGAGCCCGAACCGCCCCACAGTTTGTCGGCACCGCCGGCGCCCCAAAGGATGTCGTTGCCGGCACCGCCCTTGAGTTCGTTGGCCACGGAGTTGCCGATCAGCAAGTCACTGCCCGAGCCGCCAATGGCATTCTCGATGGTCACCCCCTGAGCGATGGACACGTTACCCACCATGCCGCCTACGTCGGAAAACGAGGCGCCATTGAGGTTGATTTTCTGGTTTTGTGTGAAGCCTGAAAAATCCAGGGTGTCGCGGCCACCGGCGTCCCATACCGAGAACACGACTTTGTCCGAAGACGAGGATGCGCTGTAGAAGTCGCGACCGGTGTTGGAGTTGAAGCCGTAGGTCGAGTCGCCGGTCCGGGTGCTGGTGTTGGCACCGTAGAGCTTCTGAATGGCCGCAATGTCATCCATCAGCGGGCCCGAGGCATAGGCTTCGACGCCGCCCTTGCTGAAGTCCTGGCTGGTGTTGGTTTCACTCCAGTAACTCATGAGGCTGTAGCCTCGGGTGTCCTGAGCATAGGTGGCGTCATCGTAGGTCGGGCTACCTTCACCGGCGTTATAGTCGCCAGGATGCGCCAGGCCCAGGCTGTGACCGATTTCATGGGTCAGGGTCTGACGGCCATAGTTGTTCAGTTCCGGGTTCTTGTTCTGGGTGTAGCGGCTGTTGATCAGGTACCAGGAAGTCCCGTCATAACCGGCGCCCGTGCCCGGTAAATAGGCAAATGCCGCCGCGCCGTCCTGGCCGCTGCTGTAGTTGCCGAAGGTCATGTGGCCGTCGCCACCGCTGGCCCTTTCAGTGAACGTGACATTGGCCACGTCCGCCCAGGACTGCATGGCCAGGACCGCCTGGCCTTTCTGTTGCGCGCTGAACTGGCTGAAACCGCTGATGCCGTGCTTGTTCATGGTGCTTGAGGAGGCAGAGGTCAGGAACGTGTAGGTCAGCTCGATCTTGCCGCTGGCGTCCCGGTCCTGGTAGGCCGCACCGTCGCGCAGCAACTGGGTGGCCGCTTCGTCCACGGAGTACGAGGGTTTGCCGTTGACGGTCAGATTGCCGCCACGATCGTATTGGTGGCTGAAACTATTGATCTGATTGAATGCACTGCTGGCCGCCGCCAGTGACTGTGGCGCCCAGAGCAGTTGCTCAGCAGAATCAATAGCGCTGTTTTTGACTTTCGACATAAACACACTTCCTTGTTTGCAATGGAACAGTTTTTGTCAGATAGAACAATCTCTGGCGAGAGCGTCCTATCACTCGCCCAATTGAGGACGCAAGAAAACTGACACAATTGGAAATCAAACGTCCAGCGAATTTTTTTGACCCTTTGACGCACTCACGCCTTCAACAACGGCGAAAGATACACGGCGCCCCGTTAGTACAGGTATTTCCCGGAAGACATTAAAGATTGTAGGACAAGATTCTATTTAAATATTAAATGAGGTTAACCACCATTTGCCAATCACGTCGCACTTCTAGCAACTAAGTGCCAGCGAAACGCTACTAACTAATGGCGGCTAAATCTCTACGGTTTTGCCTGAACACACTTCCCGCAGACAACCGCGAAACCAGCGGTGCACAGGATCGGCATCCATTCGGGGGTGCCAAAGCATGGAAATCGTGAATGTCGGCAGCGCAAACGGCAACGCAAAGCTGTGCATGCCGACGCGCAGGCGGGTGGTATAGCGTTCAGGGACGCTGGCGATCAGGTCGCTGGACCGGGCAAGGCCCAGCGCAGTGGAGAAGCCAGGGACGGTGATCGCGATCTGCCGTGTCAGGTTCAAGGACCGCAAGGCCTGGTCGATGACGCTGTGGTCCAGACCCCGCAAGGAAACGCCGATGTGCCCGCCTGCCGCATAACCGGCGGTACACACCTCGGCCCGACTCAGCGGGTGACCCGCGCGCACCACGCCAATGAGGCGATCAGTGAACAACGCCTGGGTTCGTAGCTCCGGGCTGGTGTCCTTGTCCACGACCGCCGTTTCCAGATCCACGCTGCCCTCTCGCAGCGCCGTACTGTCCTTGTCGGCCTTGTCCAGGAAATGCAGCCGCACACCGGGCGCCTGCTCGTTGATGCGGTTGATCAAGTCGATGGCGAAGTTTTCAACGAACCCTTCCCGGGTGCGCAGGATGAAAGTGCGGCTCAGTCGGCGCAGATCCGGCACCTGGGACGGCCGCAGCGCCGCTTGGGCATCCTGCACCAGTTGGCTGACCTGCTCGCGCAACGCCAAAGCGCGGGGTGTGGGCACCAGGCCCCGCCCGGCTCGCACCAGCAGCGGATCACCCGTGGTTTCGCGCAACCGCGCCAGCGCCCTGCTCATGGCCGAAGGGCTGAGTCGCAGTCGCCGAGCGGCGCGGGCCACGCTGCCTTCCGACAGCAAGACATCGAGAGTAATCAGCAGATTGAGGTCGGGTGTGGACATGGCGCAGCCCTGGGTTGGAGTAGGTGGCGCTGCATGCAGTTATAAAGTGCAATCCGTGCGTCTTCCGCCATGTTATGCCCAGGCGTAACGTTCTGACAGCTCCATTTTTAGAGCGGCAGAGACAGAGGACATGATGAAACCAGCCAATACCCAACCCAGCCTGCCGAGCGCGACGGGCGCACAACGGGTCTTTTCACCGCGCTGGGCCTTGACCAGCCTTTCACTGTCGACCTTGCTGGCCTCCCTGGGCGCCAGCGTGGCGACGGTGGGTTTGCCGACACTGGCCCATGCGTTCGAGGCCTCCTTCCAGCAAGTGCAGTGGGTCGTCCTTGCCTATTTACTGGCAATTACCACCCTGATTGTCAGCCTCGGGCGATTGGGGGACTTGCTCGGTCGTAGCCGGTTACTACTGGCCGGGATCGTGCTGTTCACCCTCGCATCAGCGCTATGCGGCATGGCGCCTTCGCTTTGGCTGTTGATCGCAGGCCGGGCATTACAGGGTCTTGGTGCGGCCATCATGATGACGTTGACCCTGGCCCTGGTGAGTGAAACGGTCAGCAAGGAAAAGACCGGCAGCGCGATGGGGCTGTTGGGCACCCTCTCCGCAGTCGGAACCGCCCTTGGCCCCTCACTGGGTGGTGCGCTTATCAGCGGTTTCGGGTGGCAGGCGCTATTTTTGATTAATGTTCCTCTTGGACTGCTGACGTTTGTCCTGGCCTGGCGTTCATTGCCCGCCCAACCACCCATGCGGGTAGTCGGGCGCCCGCGCTTTGATGCCTTGGGCACGCTGTTATTGGCAGCAACGCTTGCTGCCTATGCATTGGCCACGACGTTGGGACGGGGGAACTTCGGCTGGCCGAATATGGCGCTGTTGCTGACTGCGATCCTGGGCGGCAGTCTGTTTGTTTTGGCCCAGCGGCGGGTCGCGGCGCCGTTGATCCCCGTGGCGTTGCTGGGAGACCGGCTGCTGGTTTGCGGGCTGGTGACCAGTGCTCTGGTGGCAACGGTCATGATGGCGACGCTGCTGGTAGGGCCCTTCTACCTGTCCGTCGCCCTTGGATTGCCTGCCGCGCTGGTGGGGCTGGCGTTGGCGGCGGGACCGTCGGTGGCTGCGCTGACGGGTGTGCCTGCCGGGCGGCTGGTGGACCGGTTCGGCGTGCGCCCTGTGCGGCTCGTCGGGCTGCTGGTCATGATTGTCGGCTGTCTGATGCTGTCTCTGATGTCACCGACCCTCGGTGTGGGCGGCTATGTCGGTGCTATCGCGGTAACGACCCTTGGCTATGCGCTGTTCCAGACGGCCAACAACACCGCAGTGATGGCGAACGTGCCAGCAGACAAACGTGGCGTCTTCTCAGGGCTGCTCAACTTGTCGCGCAATCTGGGTTTCCTGACCGGTGCATCGGCACTCGGCGCGGTGTTTGCCCTGACTGTACCGACGAATGGCATCGTCCGCGCCTCCCCCGAAGCGGTAACAAATGGCTTGCATCTGACCTTCGCCGTAGCCACATCGTTGATGCTGTTGTCCTGGCTAGTGGTCTTGCAATGCCGTGAACCAGAGCCTCTGGATGGGCGTAATGACATCCTTGCCCAGAGAAAGTGAGGGCCTGATCAAAACGGCATAAGTCGTGATGCAAATCAAAAAAAGTGAACCAATCGCCAAACGGCCTGAAAAAAGCCACATGACATTCATTTTCAGGTGCTATTTTTAGTTCTCACTGGTAGAGCCATGATGGCTCTTCCTTCCTGATATGAGCAAACGGAAGCGCTTGATGAAGAAGGTGGGCAACAGATGAATAGAGGATCTTTCAGCAAGGTTACGTTTCCCAACGCCTGCCAGTTGATGCGCTGGCATTTTCATCCCATGGGATTCGAGGCCAGCATGGACGCACCGGGCAGTATGGTCGCCCGGCTGTTTGACCGTGCCAGCGGCGAGACTATGATCGCGATTGCGGGCATCCCCTGCGCGACAGTGATGAACGCCCCTGACGTGGAGCGAATAATCGAAGCAGTGGAAGCCGAGCTGGAAGCTTTCGTGCCACCGGTTGGCTTGCGACGATTTGCCTCCTGAAAAAAAGAAGCCCACAGCAGTGGGCTTCTTTTTGGCTGACGGTTTTGTTCGTGTATCGAGGTTCTCAACCGCGGGCGCGGCGATGATCGGCAAAGAACGGCTTGCCGGTCCCTATCCGATCCGAAGCCTTGGGCGTCTTGTTCATTTGTGTGTCCTGCCCATCGACATACCAATAGCAGTGCTGCACCGCCCGGGTAATGCCGACATAGGCCAGACGCAGAATCTCATCCTTCTGTGCCGTGTCGTACGGCTCGGCATCGCCCTCCTGGCCAAGCCCGGCCATTCGGTAGACCTGATTCTTGTAGGGGGAACTGGTTGAGTGCTGGCAGTCACCGAGCAAAAACACCGCATCGGCCTGAAGTCCCTTGGCGCTGTGGTAAGTCATCTGTCGGAGGCGTCGCACGGGGTACGGCAAGCTAGAATCCACATTAACTGTTGGTTGAATATGCTTTTCAATCAATAGCTTATCGCTGCTTTTTCGATAAAGCATCAAGATTGAATCGCCTTTGCGGTAGTGTTCGTCCAGCCGCTTCGCCAAGCCTTCGTCGTCTCTGTCCAGCACATTGACCGGGCTCAAGGTTCGAGGCGCGCCGCTGGCCTTGGCCTTTTTGCCGGGAATCGCCGCAGCCGCGCGCACGACGTGTTCGGCGGCGTCAATGATGTGCTGATGGCTACGGTAGTTGTCGGTGAGCATGACCCGGGTGTTTGCCGGTGAAGGAAACTGTTTGTTGAACGCCATGAAATAACTCGGGGAGCTGCCGCGCCAGCCGTAAATCGACTGCCAATCATCGCCCACGCACAGCAAGGAGGAACGTTGGGCGCCCCGTCCCACATGCATGGCGGGACCGCGGCTGCGCACTTCCCGCAGGCTGGCGCGAAGCCAGGAGACGATCTGCGGCGAGACATCTTGAAACTCGTCGATCATCAAGTGCGACAGAGGACGCAGTATCGCATCGCTCAACAGCTTGAAGTTCTCGGGGGAATGCTCACTGAACAGCGCGAACATTCGGTTATAAGTCATGACGGGCGGCGACTGATCCAGCAAATGATCTTCAAATGCCCGCCAGTAGCGACTCAGGGCCTCAAAGAAATAACGATCCGGGTCATCCTGGGCAAAACACATCCGGCCCACGGCGTCCGGGACGTCCAGGCCCAGGTTCTCGATAAAGCCGGCGGCCGCGACGAAACAATCCAGCAACGGTGCCGAACCCAGTTCGCCTTTCACTTTGTAATCGAACCCTGGGCCTGCGCTGGCATCGCCGGCCAAGACGCTCAATACACGCTTTGACGCCTCATAACTATCGAGCCATATCAATGGCTTAGAGCAGAAAGCTTGAAACAGGGTGCGCTTGACTGCCCACTCCGCACGGATACTCAGCTTGGCGCCCGGCCGGCTGAGTCGGGCGTCTTCCCGCGGATCGAAACCCAGCATCACCCAGGCGTCCAGAGTTGGAACATAGCCGTGACAATAAAAGGTCGCGCCATTGATCTGGAATGCCTGACGCTTTGGCACGATGCCCTTGATCGGCCAGGCGCTGGCGCGAAACCACAGGTCTTCGATCGCATCGCACAGCTCTTCATCGCGCTGGGCGGCCAGCTCGGTCACGGCTACACGTTTCTGCACATCAGGGTGGTCGCGTTCCAGCTCCTTGAGCTGCAAGGCATGGCGGGACATCGGCTTGATCAGTTCGCGAAAACGCTCGTCGCGCTGATAGAGACCGTGATAGCAGGCATTGAGCTGTTGGCGCTGAGCATCGTTGATGCGCAATTCAAAGGGATTGCCTTGGGCGTCATCATCCGGCGATTCGGTGCGATGGCTCAGGGTTTCAAACGCCTGGAGTCGCTCGAACCCGGGCAGGCTGCGCACCATGGGCAAGATGCGTGAATGGAAGGTTCGCACCAGGTCGCGAGCTTCCTTGAGGCTGATTGTCCGCCCCCAGAGGGCGAAAACCTCAATGAGTTTGTGAATGAAATCCTTGCGCGACTCCCGCGTGAAGGTCACCACGGTCATCGAATCCAACTCAAAACCCAGGTAATGGGACAGCAGCACAATACGTAGCACCAGGGTCGTGGACTTCCCGGCGCCTGCGCCCGCAACGACCGAGGTAGACGGCGTATCGCTCAGGATCATCTTCCACTGCGCGGCGCTCGGCTGGGCGTGAGCAGGAAGCAATCGGGCAACATCGGCCTTGATGCGTTTCTTGAGTTCGGCGGTCAACGGCAGGCGCCAGTCATCGAACAACAGATCATCGACTTTCGGTGCCGGGTGTTCAGTGCTTCGGGAATCCCGAATCAACAGGACCTGACGGCCCTCTTCCAACCCTTCGGCCTTGCCTTCCTTATGGCCGTAGTCAAAACCGGCGCTATGCCCGCTGCGAAAGCCGTCGGCCTGGCCGTGCAGCCAGGAAGCCCGATGCTGGGCTCGAAGTCGCGTCAGGCCATGACCTAAAAACCGCGCGGCCAGACGCTTGAGTAAAGGCATCTGCGCCAGGGGCAGAAGTTCGGGGGGAAGATCGGGAGTGTGTTGCGACACGCTGAGGGACTCCGGTGTTCAGAACCATGGCGGCTATGGTGTCTGTATTTGTCAGCGGATTCCACTCAAAAGCTTGTAAGTCATGGATTTAGGCGATGAAGTGAAAGTGGTGTCGCACATCGCCATCAGTGTCGCCCGACCCACCGTCATCGCGAGCTGGTTCGCTCCCACAAAGGCCGGGGTGCACCGCAAAGCCAATGTGGGAGCGAGCCTGTTCGCGATGGGTTTGAATCACTGTCCGGAAATGGCGCTGTCGACCAATGCCTGCGCCTCGACCACCAATTGCTTGAGGTGCTCGTCACTGATGAAGCTTTCGGCGTAAATCTTGTAGATGTCCTCAGTGCCTGATGGTCGCGCGGCGAACCAGCCGTTTTCAGTCATGACTTTCAGGCCGCCGATGGCCTGGTCATTGCCCGGTGCATGGCTGAGGATGCTCTGGATGGTCTCCCCGGCCAATTCGGTGGATGCGACCTGATCCGGTGCCAGCTTGCTCAGCAGCGCCTTCTGTTGCGGGCTCGCCTTGGCATCGACGCGCACGGAGAACGGCTCACCCAGTTCATCCGTCAGGGCGCGGTAGGCCTGGCTTGGGTCGCGACCGGTGCGCGCGGTCATTTCGGCCGCCAGCAACGCCGGGATCAGGCCGTCTTTGTCGGTACTCCACACACCGCCGTCCTTGCGCAGGAACGAGGCGCCGGCGCTTTCTTCGCCACCAAAGCCCAAGGAACCGTCGAACAAGCCGTCGGCGAACCACTTGAAGCCTACCGGCACTTCATACAGGCGCCGACCCAGACGCTTGGCTACGCGATCGATCAGCCCGCTGCTGACTACCGTCTTGCCCACGGCGGCATCGGCACGCCACTGCGGACGGTTCTGGAACAGGTAGTCGATGGACACCGCCAGATAGTTGTTCGGCGCCAGCAAACCGCCGGACGGCGTCACGATGCCATGGCGATCATGGTCCGGGTCGCAGGCGAAGGCCACATCGAAACGCTCTTTGAGGCCAATCAACCCTTGCATGGCATGGCTGGAGGACGGGTCCATGCGGATCTGCCCATCCCAGTCGACGGTCATGAAGCGGAAGGTGGAATCCACCTGAGTGTTGACCACGTCCAGATCCAGGCGGTAATGCTCGGCAATGGCGGGCCAGTAGCGCACCCCTGCTCCGCCCAGCGGATCCACGCCCAGGCGCAAGCCGGCAGCGCGAATGGCATCGAAGTCGATGACATTGATCAGATCCGCCACGTAGGTGTTGACGTAGTCGTGACGGTGAGTGGTGTCGGCCTTCAGGGCCTGCTCATAGCTGACGCGCTTGACGCCTGCCAACTGGCTTGCCAGCAGCTCGTTGGCCTTGGCTTCGATCCATTTGGTGATGTGGGTATCGGCCGGGCCGCCGTTGGTGGGGTTGTACTTGTAGCCCCCACTCTGCGGCGGATTGTGGGACGGGGTGATGACGATGCCGTCCGCCAGACCGGTGGTGCGGCCACGGTTGTAGCAAAGAATGGCGTGGGAGATCGCCGGCGTGGGCGTGTATTCATCGGCCTCGGCAATCATCACGGTGACCCCGTTGGCAGCGAACACCTCCAGCGCGCTGGCGCCTGCCGGGGTGGACAGCGCATGGGTATCGATCCCCAGGAACAAGGGGCCGTTGATGCCCTGGGCTTCGCGGTACAGGCAGATCGCTTGGCTGATAGCCAGCACATGCCATTCGTTGAACCCCAGGTCGAAGGAACTGCCACGGTGCCCGGAGGTGCCGAAAGCCACACGCTGGGTCGACACCGAGGCGTCGGGTCGGCCGGTGTAATAGGCCGTCACCAGTCGCGGGATATCGATCAACAACTCTGCCGGTGCCGGCTTGCCCGCAAATGGACTGACTGTCATGCAAAACCTCTGAATGGAGTGGCTCGATAAAATGGATGCAGTTTACTGACAGTTCGACCGTGGCGCGACGGGTTCGATCCATCGCCCTCCATTACGATTGCTCAAGTCTCAAGGCATCGGCCAGCGCACAGAGTGCAGTATCCAGATCGTGTGAACCGCTCAAGGCGTGGGTCAGGCGCAGATGTTGTGCATACAACCCTTGCAAACTGAACAGCTCCCCCGGCACAATGACGATTCGCTGCGCCAGCAGCCGCTGGAAGACCCGTCGCAGATCGACGTGCCGCGAAGATCGGGTCCAGATCGTTGCGCCCCCTTGGGGCTCCAGCCATTGCAGGCTGTCCCCTAGCCGCTCGCGCAGCATTTGCGTTGTCGATAGCGCACCTTCACGCAACAATCGTCGCAGCACCAGCAAGTGCTGATCGATCCGTCCGTTGCTGTACAAACGTGCGATGGCCTTCTGGCGAATCGGTGACAGACGAAACGCGCGCAGCAGGAAATGTCGCTGCAGCTCCAGCGTCAGCTGTCGCGACAACACATAGCCGTAGGGGGCCTCGGGACCGATGGTTTTTTCGAAAGTGGAATAGACGATCAGCCGGTCCGGGTCGAGCAAGTCTCGAAAAGGCGTAACCCCGGCTTCGAACGCCAGGTCTGTATAGCTGTCGTTCTCCAGCACCCATGTGCCGTGCAGCTCCAGCAAGCGCGCTACGGCGCGACGGTTGTTTTCAGGAACAAGCGTGCCCCTGGGCATATTCAGGACCGAGGACAGGATGACCAGGCGTACCGCTTTACTCGTCAGCAATTGTTCCAGTTGCTCGACATTGATCTCCCCATCCGCCAGCAGTGGCAGCTCGATCACGTCGATATCGGCCGCCTGCAGCAAGCGCAGAACCGTCCAGTCGCAGGGGGACTCGATCAGCACCGTGGCGCCCTTGAGCGCCAGCACGGCGATCAGAATCTCCAATACACCGCGCAGATCAGCGCCGATATAAACATCGTCGGCGTTCCAGCATCGGGCCGGCGAAGACGTATAGCGAGCCGCCAGCGCGGTGCGCAGTTCCAGCTCGCCCCAAGGCTGCGAGGGCATCTGTGAGGAGCGCGGATACTGACGCAGCAGCTCACGCTCCAGTAACAACAGCGGGCTGTCCAGCGGTTGCATCGATGCAGGCTCGTCAGCGCTGAGTACCAGCATTCCCGGTCGCCGTGCATTGACATACAGGGTCTCGAGCAGATCATCACCGCCGCCCAGCGTCGCGACGCAGGGTACTGGCAATGCGTAATAACCGGATTTGGCGACCGAATAGACCCGCCCTTCCTTCTCCAGCAACGAATAAGCGTACTGGATGGTAGAGATCGACACGTTCAGGCGCTCGGCCAGTTGCCGTAATGACGGCAAACGCACTCGGGCGTCGGCGCCCAGTTCGTTGATCAGGGTGGTGAGGTAACGATAAACCGCCTGATACGCGAAGTCTGTTTCCCGGCAACCTTTCATGGGGTTGGGCCAGGCGACGTGGCGAATGAATCCGTCAAATCCTGCCCCTCAATGCCGTGCCGCACGTTCGCGCATGGCATCGTCGCCCTGCCCGGCTTCTTCAATGTCGACGTCATCGACAGGCTGCTGCGCATCCATTCCCGATGCCTGTTCCTGCTCCGGCGGCGTGATACTGGCCCGATACAGCTTGCCGAGCATGTCGATGGACAGGCCGCTGACGTCGACCATCCATTGCGCCACCTGATCGGCGATGGCCGCGCCCTGCATGGCCTTGTGCAGATCCGGCAGCGCCACCAGCATGCCGGGATGACAGCAGCGCAGGAAGTGTTCCAGGCCGGCGCCTTGCTCCACGAAAGGAGCGAACAACATGCACACCAGTTGCGTTTCATTGAGCCCCAGGGTCTTGTGCGCGTCGCTGGCAGCCTGGGGGCGCCGCTCGGGGATGGCGGTGGGTGGGCCAAACAGCATTCGTGCCTGCTCGCAGACGTGCTCGGGCAACTGCTTGCGATGCATGATCATGATCGCCCGTTGTACATAGTCGCCATAGCCGGCTTCATAGCTGCGCCCCTGTAGGTAGCAGGCCTGCAGGCCATGCAGGTGGGCTGACAGCAGTGGGCTCAGGTATTCGTTTTCCGGCGCCGATGCGACCAGCTCATCGGTCCGCACCCGAAGGAATTCACTGAACAGTGGCCAGTTGGTTTCTTGCGAACTGTCGACGATCAGGTCGTCGATACCAATGTGACTCACGCGCCGACACGCCTCGAAATGCCCCTCGGGTCTCCATGCGTCCCCGTGTTCCTGACCATAGAAGCCCAGGTAGGGATTAGCGCCCAAGGAATCGAGTTGCGCGAAGAGACTGTCGAAACCGCTGGATGGGTCTGTCGCCAGGCCGACCTTGCGGGCAGCACGCCGAAGGCCCGACATGAACTGTTTTTGCTCGCGCGGCGTATCACTGCTGACTAACGAGTCCACGCCACGCTCCCAGCGAGCCATATGCCGATAGAACTCCGCCATCGCCAGGTAGCCGTGATCGCCTACCTCCAGGGGACTGTCGACCGAGCGAAGGTGGCCCAGAACCAGCGTGTCCATGCGATTGGCCTCATGCCCGGCCGCCGACAACGGCTGCTTGTGATTGAACGGCACCACCTCGCGGTTATCCGCCATCAGCAGTTCCACCCGGGGGTCGTCGTAAACGAACAGCGCGCTGTAACAGCGGTGGATGTTTTCCAGGGTCGCCTGGGTGGTTTCGCTCAGGCGTGGCGTGGCGACGCGCAAGTCGAAGGTCACCGGATGCCTGCCCGCGATGCTCAACTGTGCGGCCCGCAAGGCGGTCAGGACGTAAAAGCTGTCCCGGCTGCCGTTCTGGACTGTCAACACGCGATAGTCGCCGATCCGGTCGATGCCGCCGGCGGCGACAATTAAACGCTGGATCAAAAGCTGCAACGCCGTCCGTTCCGCGCGGGAATAAAAACCTGACAGTCGCTGCAATATCTGTTGATACACGTGATTCATTGCCTGCTCATGAATTGAACTCATAGCCATATACCTGGAAATTCAAATATCGGCGTCGCACTGGCATAGCGTGACCGAGCGACGGGTTGATCTGGAAAATTGTTCTAGTGCTGCAAAGAGTATTGGTAATACGCTCAAGCTTTGCTTGTCGTAATTATTTGATACATAAGCTGGGGAGTTCGCCCGCTTCGCCTTGGTACGCGCCTGCAAGCCTCTGAGCCATTGGGTTTCAGCGATTCAGTGTTGCGTCCTAGGAAGTTTCCGACAGCGTCCTTCAGACAATGAGTACGAAAAACAAAGAACATGCCTAACTTCAATTGCCCCCCTGCCCCAGTCAGTTTTCCCCGCAGTCGATTGATAGCGTTAAAACAATTAACGCTTGATGCACCTTTGCCCGAAGGATGACGATTTTCTAAAAACTTGTACTGCGCCACGACTTCTTCCTTGAGATGGAAATCAGCGTTCAATTATCAGGACTTAAATAACGATTAGAAGATACAGATTGAGGGCAAAAACCAGTTCAGTTCCCTGGGAATTAAACACTTTTCGGGTGTTGAGCGAACTGGACCGCCCAGGCAAGGGCATGGTTGCCGCGCACAAGGGCGTCATTGCCGGACGGAGCGGCAATGGCAGAAGAGAGGAAGAAAAGCAGGTTCAGGCCGACGGCGGCGCAAGAGTCGCCTTGCTGACTCTTGCGCGGGGGAGGAATCAGGCGGGATCGACTACCTGAAGGGCGACGCGTTCACGGCAGGGGCATTCGCCCATGTAACGGTGGGCTTCGACAAACTCGGAGAATGGAAACACCCGGGTCTTGAGCGGCAACAGCACGCGATCGGCGGTCAGTTGATTGATATCACGCAGCGCCCGCTGCAATGCCACCTGGTCCTGGATGATGCCCAGTTCCGGCTTGCCGGTAAAATTGCCGATGCAGTGCACAAAGAACTGAATGTTCTTCTGGAACGCCGCACAGGCCGGAAACGGCGTCTGGTTGCCGCCTTGCAAGCCATACAGCACCAGGCTGCCCCGCGGCGCCAGCACATCACCGAGCAGCGACATTTGCGGCCCGCCGAGGCCATCGAACACCACATCGACGCCACGGTTATCAGTGAGCTTGTTGATTTGCATCAGCAAGTCCTGCTCTTCGGTGACGATGACTTTTTCGGCGCCGAGCGACAGCAGGTACTCACGCTCATCAGCGGTCTTGGTGGCCGCGATCACCCGTACACCCAAGGCCTTGCCCAGTTGCACGAAGGATGGGCCGGCACAATGACTGGCATCAGTGACCAGGGCAAACTGCCCCGGTTTGACCCGTGCCAAGTCCACGTAGGCGAAATAGGCGATCAGCAGTGGCGTGTAGTGCACAGCGGCTTCGATCGGGGTGAGCACGTCGGGATAACGGGTCAGCGCGGTACGCGGCAGCACGATGATCTCACCGTACACCGGGTAATCGTTAGGGCTCTCGGCAGGAAAACTGGCGACTTTGTCGCCTACAGCCAAGTCGTCGACACCGTCTCCAACAGCCGTCACCACCCCGGCCATTTCATGACCAAGGCCCGAAGGCAGGCGCGCCTGGGACGACGCCAGATTCTGGCGCCACAGGGTGTCATACCAGCTGATGCCGATCGCTTCGACACGGACCTGCACTTCTCCTGGCGCAGGAAGAGCCGCCGCATGCTCTTCGCATTTGAGCACCTCGGCACCACCAAACTTGTGAAAACGGATCGTGCGGGACATCGCAAACCTCGTCAAAGTAACCTCTAATGCCATGAACTCTATCCGGGCTTTGTACCCAAGACCATCAGCGGCTATTAATAGTCGACATGCCTGTCATTGATTCCGCAGCAAGAAATCGGATCCGTCCTGTAGGAATATTCAAATTAGCCGGTGCAGAGTACCAGCCTTTCCCCGTAAGATTCATGCCGGTCATTGTTCTCATATGGCCGCTCACGTCAAGCTTGCTGAATCTGCCAGGACCCCAGATGAATCGTAATGACCTGCGTCGTGTCGACCTGAACCTGTTGATCGTGTTCGAAACATTGATGCATGAACGCAGTGTGACCCGAGCCGCCGAGAAGCTGTTCCTCGGCCAGCCAGCCATCAGTGCCGCGCTGTCACGCCTGCGCAACCTGTTTGATGACCCGCTGTTCGTGCGCACCGGTCGTAGCATGGAACCGTCGGCCCGGGCGGTCGAAATCTTCGCCCTGCTCTCCCCAGCCCTGGATTCGATCTCCACGGCGGTCAGCCGCGCGGCGGAGTTCGACCCGGCCACCAGCACCTCGGTGTTTCGCATCGGCCTGTCGGACGACGCCGAGTTCGCGCTGTTGCCGATGCTGCTCAAACGCCTGCGGGCCGAAGCCCCGGGCATTGTCCTGGTCGTGCGCCGGGTCAACTACATTCTGATGCCCGGCTTACTGGCGTCCGGTGAAATCTCCATCGGCGTCAGCTACACCGAGGATCTGCCGGCCAACGCCAAGCGTAAAGTCTTGCGGCGCAGCATGCCCAAAGTGCTGCGGGCCGACACGGCCCCAGGACGACTGAATCTGGACGAATTCTGCGCCCGACCCCATGCGCTGGTGTCCTTCGCCGGGGACCTGAGCGGTTTCATCGATGAAGAGCTGGAGAAACTGGACCGCAAGCGTCACGTAGTATTGGCCGTGCCGCAGTTCAATGGCCTGAGCACGCTGCTGGCGGGCACTGACATCATCGCCATCGTGCCCGACTACACCGCCGACGCACTGACCGCCGCCGGCGGCGTCCGCGCCGAAGACCCGCCGATCCCGGTGCGCAGCTTCGAGCTGCACATGGCCTGGCGCGGCTCCCAGGACAACGACCCGGGCGAGCGCTGGTTGCGTTCGCGGATTCAGATGTTTTTTGGGGATCCCGAGAGTCTTTGATTCAAGCCGTCGCACACTTAAACGCTGGATGACCGCGCACCGCCGCTTCCAAGCAGGCGTTCATCGCCTCGGCGAGTTCTCGCGTCGCCAGATTCCATACAAACTCGCCGGTCGCACGCGCATTGGCGAGCGAGTCCTTCGCGCCAAGCGAGCAAAAGCCGATGATCGGCGGCTTGTAGTTGAATAGGTTAAAAAAGCTGCCTGAGAAACGAAGGAGACATTCGATTCGAGTCAATTCTGCTGCGCCGTTTCTAAAGAACGGGGCGGCTTTCGTATTTCTTACTTGTTTACCCAAGGCCCGCCAGCGCGCGTTTCTCTTCGCTAGAGATTTTTTGAGCTGGAATGTGGGCGTGGAAAATTGGCATGAGTGGTTCCTCAGTGGTGTTGCTCAGCTAATACACGGCGACGAATTGGCCCGGCTTAGCTAAAGAAGTCTTGACCGAGTGTTTCTTCGAGTCGCTCTTTCAGGCCCGCCGAGAACTCACGAACGACGGGGAACGGGCTTTGAAAGAGCTTGATATTGCGGACGAGGCCAGACTCATTCCGAGTGATGATGGTGGTGCCGGCGATCGGCTTACCTCCGTGGATGGCATCCCACTCCAGGTAAGTCTTCGCACCGTCAACCGTCTCCGCAGTGAACACGAAATCTTCGTACATCGTACTTGTCGCGGCAAAGAATGCCCCGATGGATGTCGGGCCGATCACGGTCTTGCTGAGGGCTGAGGTCTGAAGGCTGGCGTCAGCAGTGAACGACGTCGCGAAGTCGCTCGTTCCTTTCTTCTTGACGATTTGCATCCACGCTGTCCCCGGTGGGGTGGCGTCAGTAGTCATTACCATCTCCTATCTAGTGTCTGCGGTTTTGCAGCGTGCGTGCGCGTGCTAGTCAGCGAGGTGTCCGATGAGAAACTCGCCGGCTCTCTGGAGAGCGTCCTGGGCCTGAGGCAAAGAAGCTGTCTGAATGTGCCAGACGTGGAGCATCTCCGGCCAGACCTCAAGGTGCGACTCGCCGTCGGCCGCGCGCACCTTTCGGTCAATTTCAAGCGCGTCGTCGAGAAGTACTTCGTCGCTTCCGACATGTATGAGCAGCGGAGGAAAACCGTGCATGTCGGCGAACATGGGTGAGATGCGCGGATCCTTCAAATCGTGGTTGCCGGCGTAAGCCTCTACCATCTCCCGCATCGCGCTCGCGTTGACCATTGGGTCGCGGTGAGCCAGTTGCGTTAACGAGGGCAGCGTTAGCGTTAAATCTGCCCATGGGCTAATGAGTAGCGCTGCTCGTGCGTCCTTATGGCCCTTCGAGGCTGCATAGGCCAGAACGTTGAGAGCCATGCCACCGCCACTGGAATCACCTGTCACGGCAAACGGTTTGCCAAGCGCACGCACGGCTTCGTAGCCGCGGATGGACTCGTCGTAGGATGCTGGAAATGGGTGCTCGGGAGCCTTGGAGTGGTCCAGAACGATGACCTGGGACTTTGCCGCTCGAGACAGCTCCCCAAGCATGCCCAAATGCGACGCAGGAGAGCCAGCCACCCAGCCACCACCATGGAAATGGTAGATGACTCGGTCCTTAGATGCGCCAGGAGCCGTAATCGCCACTGCGGCTACGCCATCGAGCTCGATCGTCTCGACGGTTAGGTCGGCCGCCGGCGGGTTCGCTTGTGAAATGGCCTCCATGCCGACGCGGAGCGTCTCAATGGTGCGTACAGGATGCGCAAAGTCGAAGGCGAACATCGCATCCCGAAGCTCCCGGACGGAAGATGAATCGTAAGTCATGATCAGCTCACTCCAGGTTGAGGAAAGTCGCCGACACCCAGTCATAGCCCTCGCCGTTGTCGGCTTTGCGAAGACGGCCCAGGCCAGGGAACGGCATGTGGGCTGCGGCAATCATTGTTTTGTCCGCAGCGAGCTTTACCAAAAGGGCTTCACGCGTTTTGATGGCCGTCGCGCTGTCTGAGTCGAAGACGATGCTGATTTCCGGATGCGGCATCTGGACGGCGCCAACATGAGCTACGTCGCCCCAGATGAGCAGCGACTGACCCTTTGAGGAAATCATGTAGCCAGTGTGACCGGGCGTGTGGCCGGGAATGGCATACGGTGCGATACCGGGGACGATTTCGGCCAGGCCTTCGTACGGCTTCCATTTGCCTGCGGCGATGTAAGGCGCGGCGCCTTCCTGTGCGACTTTGAAGAAGATCTTTGCTTCTTCCGGGGCCTTGGCCATGATTTCCTTCGACAACCAGAAGTCGGCGTCGGCCTTCGTCATCATCACGGTCGCGTTCGGAAAGACGCGTTTCCCGTTTTGGTAGATACCGCCGGCATGGTCAGCGTGAAGGTGAGTCAGTAGAACCAGGTCAATCTGCTCCGGCTTGTAGCCGGAGGCCTTCAAGTTCTGCACGAGCTTGCCCAGCGTGGGAGGGCCCCAGTGACCGCCTGAACCGGTATCGATGAGAACGAGTTTGGAGCCAGTGTTGACAAGGAAGCCTTGGACGGTTGCCGAAACCTGCTTGGGGTCGTTTTGGAAGGAGCGCGCCAAGAGGGACTGAATGAGCGCGGGATCACCGTGTAGGAGACTGGAGTCGATGCTACCGCCACCGTCATAGAGCGCAGTGACTTCATAGTCGCCAATCATCGTGCGATAGAAGCCCGGCACCTGCTTGTGCTGCATCGGCGCTGCAGCTTGGGCCGGAGCTACGGCAGCGAAGGCACCCGCGAAGGCTAACGATACCGCGAGCAGGGTACGCGAAGTGATGGTGGAGAATTTCATAGTGTTCTTAACCATTGTGTGTGGTGGGTATGTAGATACGTACAGCTGTAATGATCTTTAGCAAAACGCCAGCTCATCGTGCCATGTCGCTGTTACCGCCTTTCCGGCCATACGCAGCATCGAATTGCCGGTGTTACCCGTGATGAAAGCCCCGGATGTTCGATTTTTTCGCCGATCCGGCTGAGCCACCATAGTGCTTGCAATGTGCAAGTGGTTGAATAGTATTTGAGCGACTTGCACAATGCAAGTGGAAATTCAAGGAGAGTAACTGTGCAACAAACAAGACGATCGGGCTGCCCGATCAACCTGACGCTTGAGCAGATCGGCGACCGCTGGAGCCTGATCGTTATCCGCGATGTTATGTTCGAGAACAGACGCACTTATGGCGTCCTGCTGGAGAAAAACCAGGAAGGCATCGCCACGAACATCCTCGCGAGTAGGCTGAAACACTTGACCGCGTCTGGCCTGCTGACACGATGCCCGGATCCGAATCACCAGCAGAAAGTAATTTACAGCCTCACGGAAGCGGCGATACAGCTTGTCCCTCTGCTCGCGCATTTGGCTGCCTGGGGTGTTCGGCATACGCATCCGAGCAAGGAAGCGTCTTTGCGCGCGGAGGTGCTGGAAAAGGGCGGCCCTTCGCTTTGGAGTGCCTTTATGGATGAACTACGTTACCTGCATCTCGGTGCACCGCGTCCGGAGCGCTCAGTATTGGACAAGCTCCGGGCCGACGACGAGCAGGCGATCGCCACTTAGCACCGATCCTTGGCGTCTGGTGGAGGAAAAAGACATCGAACCTCACGCGCCGGTGTGGGACAAAACCGAGCGCAAGAACGACAGTTTTTCGAGCAACGATTTCCACTGGAATGAAGAGATTGAGGAATACCGCTGCCCGGCCGGCAAGGCATGCAGAACCTGCGCCGGCTGGCCAAATTTACCTCTCAAGGTCCACCGGTTACGGGATTACCTGTGTGGCATGACACTCTCCAAGGCTCAAACCAATTCGGCTAAAGATGCCGGATTGAAGCCCTTCAGATCTGCGTAATCGCCTTTTTCCACTTTGGCGACCCACTCCTTGTCACTCAGCAGAACACGCCCTACAGCGATCAGATCAAACTCTTCGCGCTCCATGCGCTCGACGAGCCGCTCCAGGCTCGCGGGGGTTGACCCCTTGCCAGCGAAGGCGTGAGTAACATCATTGTCCAGCCCGACCGAACCGACGCTAATAGTCGTGGCGCCAGTGACTTTCTTTGCCCAGCCCGCGCAGTTCAGCCCGTTCTCACCATCGACTTCGGGAAACTCAGCGTCCCAGAAGCGTCGCTGCGAGCAATGCAGCACATCAACACCCGCCTCAACCAACGGTAGCAACCACTCTTCCATTAATGCAGGGGTCTCGGCGAGGCGCACCCCGAAGTCCTGCTGCTTCCACTGGCTAACGCGCATGATGATAGGGAACTCGGGCCCCACCGCATGACGAACGGCAGACACAATCTCAGCGGCAAAGCGCGAGCGCTCTTTGATCGTCGGTCCGCCATAACGATCGGTGCGCTGATTGGTACCCGCCCAGAAGAACTGATCCACCAAATATCCATGAGCCCCATGGATCTCGACTGTGTCGAAACCCAGCCGTTTGGCATCCGCCGCTGCCCTGGCAAAAGCAGCAACTGTGTCTGCAATGTCCTCTTCGCTCATTGCCACGCCGCGCGGGTCGTTTGGCGAATCGAGACCAGATGGGCTTTCAACCGGTGCATCAGGCTCCCAGCCGCTGACGTCACGTACTGCACCGGTGTGCCAGAGTTGCGGCCCCATGCGGCCACCCGCCTTGTGAACCGAATCGATCACGTTCTTCCATCCAGCTAGCGCTGCTTCACCGTGGAAAAAAGGAATGCCGGAACCGTTACGTGAAGCGGGACGGTCGATGACGGTGCCTTCTGACAAAATCAATCCGACCCGACCCTCAGCCCGCCGCCGGTAGTAGGCAGCGCTCCCTTCACCGGGGATGCCCTGCGGCGAAAGTTGCCTCGTCATCGGCGCCATGACAATCCGGTTTTTCAGTTCAAGCGAGCGGATCGAAAAAGGACGAAATAGTATGCTGGTATCAGGGTTTGACATTGGATGGACTCCGTTTGCTTTTGGAAGCCATATAAGTATATTTTGTAAACCAAATGTCAATTAGGCACCTAGAGTCGCCTAGGTATATATGAGGAAACTTCGATGCTGGAATTAAAGCCGCAATGTTTCTCGTCGGAGTGCCCAAGCCGGGCGCTGTTCGACCAGATCGCCGATAAGTGGTCAATGATGGTGCTGGCGGTGCTGGATGATGGGCCGCACCGCTTTAATGCCATCAAGCGCCGCCTGGAGGGCGTCACTCAGAAAGCACTGACACAGTGCCTGCGGCGGCTGGAAAGAAATGGCCTTGTCTCACGCAAGGTGATTTCGTTCTCGCCCGTGGCGGTCCAGTATGAGATCACCCCACTGGGTCAAACGCTGCAACAGCCATTTCGCGAACTGCATAAATGGACGCTCGACAAACTGCCTGAGGTTGAAGCGGCCCGGTCGAAATTTGACGAGGCCGCGGAGGTAAATCTGACGGTGTGATTCTCTTTGAAGATACCCCCAGCCCTTTAGAACCAGGTTTCCATCTGTATCCCGTATTGCCACACGCCACCTGAATTGAAGTCAGACTTGCCGAACGAATCGGCGGCGCTGTACCTGTCCAGATCCGAGGACCAGTCCATGACACTGGCAAACACACGCAGTTCGGGGCGTGTGAGAAGGTCCCCAAAATCAGGCTTGAAGGTCGGGGCGATCGTGAACTTCCAGAAGTTACCGTCGACTGCGTTGCGTTGCAGGTAGCCCTTGGGATCGAGATCCATGGTTTGCCAGCTCATCTCGTAGGCCATTTCGAAATTGCTGTTGATTTCATTGGCCAGGCGCACGTTGAGTGTCATCCAGCGGTAGTCATCCCCTTTGACGTAGCGGTCCTTGCTCTGCTCGGCCAGTAAACTCGGACCGATGCGCCAGCCGGGAGCGATGGGTGTCTCACCGTAGAGCGCCAGACGCAAAGCGCGGGCGTCGTCGATCAGTTCGCCGTCCGAGCCAATGTTCTTGACCTCTGCCCCTAGGCCTTGCCCATAGAGCAACGCCGTTTTGAAGAAGCCTTCCCTGCCGAAAAAGGTCTTCTGGTGATTGGCCACCATACTGTGCAAGCCGGAGTCCGCAGGCGTCAGGCCCGCTTCATTGCTACGAGTACCGATGTCGTTTTCCTTGGCGCCAATGGCGTTGAACATCCATTGCCACTGCCCATTGTCGAAAAACTGGTTAGAGGTCAGGACGTAGCTTTCCACATCAGCGTTGACGCCGCCGTCACTGAACTCCCCGTAATTTCTCCCGACCAGCGAGTAATTCGAGCGCCAGTTCTTATTCATTTGCACGTCGTAGATGCCGCCGCCGGTGCCAGCCAGGTAGACGACGTCCGAGTCCAGCCAGTGGATATCGAAATTGTCCCGGTCAAACCGCTTGCCTGCCCAAAGGGTGGAGTTCTCAAACACCGAGTTCCCCTTGAACGCCGCGATATGGTCCAGTTCGGTAAACACCTGGCGCACGTTCAGGTTACTTTCGTCGGCGGTCCAGTCATTGGAGCTTTCTACGCCATCGGCGATGGACACCGTGAATTTCGAGCGGGTGCCGTTCTGTGCGTACTGCTCTTTCGACAGGTCGATACGCATGTAGGTGTCGTCCTCGTTACCGAGTCGCCCGACGGCGCCGCCGACGGAACCTGCCGGGGTGGTATAAGGACCGCCACGACCGCCACCCAGCCCGTCATTGACCAACAACCCGGAGCGGGCGTAGCCCTTGAAACTGAACCCGTCGGTGAGGTGAGCACCGCTGTCCTTTTTTTCCAGGCTCTGTTGATGGGCTTCGAGTTTTGCCAGCCGCGTGTCCAGCGTCGACGTGGCGACACTTGCAGGGGATGCCATGGATTGGAGGGCGGGAGCGGCGCGTTTGAGTTGTTGCAGTTCCCTGGCCAGGGCCTGGGTTTGCTGTTCGGCGGCCGCTGCACGTTTTTCCGCGGCACTGGCACGAGCCTCGAACGCGGCCATGCGTTCTTCCAGCGTCGCTGCGTGAGCGGTGGCTGCCGAGGTGCCGAGCACGCCTGCGAGAAGCCAGCTTGATGCTTTCTGCATGTGGATTTCCCTGTTTTGTTTTTATTTTTGTGTTCCCGCAATGGTCTTTTTTTCTCGGCCTTTGAATTGTCAAAAACCATGAAAAAAAGGATGCCTCATCGCAAATACGCTGCTACATTTGGCGATGTTAACGTTAACTTTTCTAAAAACAAAAATAAAGAGGGCTTTATGAAACAGCTCAAATCGCTCCTTCCTGCTGCGCTGCTCGGCCTTTGTGTCGGGCTTCCATCCCTCTCGACCGCCGCCAACCTGACAATCTCCTGCGGTGCGGTGGGTGCTGAATTGCAACTGTGCAAGGAGGCTGTCGACGCCTGGTCGAAGCAGACCGGCAACAGCGTCGAAGTGGTTTCGACGCCTAACTCGGCCACCGAAAGGTTGTCGTTCTACCAACAAATCCTGAGTGCCCGGTCCAGCGACATCGACATCATTCAAATCGATATGGTGTGGCCGGGGATGCTGGCCAAACATCTGATGGACCTGCGCGAGGTGCTCCCTGCCAACGCGACCGAGGGCTACTTCCAGGCCCAGGTGGACAACGCCACGGTGAACGGCCGGCTGGTGACGATGCCTTGGTTCACCGATTCGGGCCTGCTGTATTACCGCAAGGACTTGCTCGAGAAGTACCACAAGCAGGTGCCGCAGACCTGGGAGCAAATGACTGCAACTGCCCGGGAAGTCCAACAGGCTGAGCGCAATGCCGGGAACGCCAATGCCTGGGGGTACGTCTTCCAGGGCCGCGCCTACGAAGGCCTGACGTGTAATGCACTGGAGTGGATCAGCAGCCAGCCGCAAGGTGGGTTGGTCAATTCACAAGGCGACATCGTGGTCAACAGCCCGGCGGCAAGAACGGCGTTGACGCTGGCCAAGAGCTGGGTAGGAGACATTTCCCCACGCGGCGTACTCAACTACACCGAGGAAGAAGGACGTGGTGTGTTCCAGTCGGGCAATGCGCTGTTCATGCGTAACTGGCCGTATGTCTGGGCCCTGGTGCAAAGCCCGGATAGCGTCGTAAAAGACAAGGTCGGCGTGGCTCCCCTGCCCCGCGGTGGCGAGACTGGCACCCACGCCTCCACCCTCGGTGGCTGGGGCCTGGCGGTGTCGCGTTACAGCGCCAACCCCAAGCTGGCCGCAGAACTGGTGAGCTACCTGAGCAGTGCTCAGCAGCAGAAACATCGTGCCCTGGTCGGCGCCTATAACCCGGTGATCGAGTCGCTGTATCAAGACCCCGAGTTGCTCGCGGCGATGCCTTATTACAGTCAACTGCGCAGCATTCTTAAGGATGGGGTCATGCGCCCTGCCTCGATTACCGCCGATCGCTATCCACGGGTCTCCAATGCGTTCTTCGATCAAGTGCATGGCGTGCTGGCCGGCGAAGTGCCGGTCGATCAAGCGCTGGCCGAACTGGAAAGCGAACTGACGCGCATCAAACGCCGGAACTGGTAAGCCACAAGGAAGGAAATCACCATGTCTGTCTCCACTACCCTGGCCACCGGTGACGAGCTGCTGCCCGCCCGGGAAACGCCGGTACAACGCCGCCGTGTTCGCGCCGCGTGGCTGTTCCTGACTCCGATGTTGTTGTGTCTGGCCCTGGTGGCGGCCTGGCCGCTGCTGCGCACATTCTGGTTCAGCCTGACCGACGCCAGCCTGGCCGACACCGGTGACGCAAGTTTTATCGGCCTGAGTAATTATCTGTTGCACAGCAGCACCGGCTGGTCGGGCGTTCTGGTCGATCCACAGTGGTGGAACGCGGTGCGCAACACCCTGCATTTCACTGTGGTTTCAGTGGGGCTGGAAATGGTGCTGGGGTTGTTGGTCGCGCTGCTGCTGAACGTCAAGTTCACCGGGCGCGCCTTGGTACGGGCATTGATTCTGATTCCCTGGGCAATTCCAACCATTGTCTCGGCGAAGATCTGGTCATGGATGCTCAACGACCAGTTCGGCATCATCAATCATCTGATGCTGGGCGCCGGCCTGATTGACGCGCCCCTGGCCTGGACGGCAGACGCCGACCTGTCGATGTGGGCAGTGATCATCGTCGACGTCTGGAAGACCGTCCCGTTCGTCACGCTGCTGATGCTGGCGGCCTTGCAGATGTTGCCGGGCGATTGCTACGAAGCTGCCCGCGTCGATGGCATTCACCCGCTGAAGGTGTTCTGGCGAGTCACCCTGCCGCTGCTGATGCCGGCGCTGCTGGTGGCGGCGATTTTCCGCATCCTCGATTCGTTGCGGGTGTTTGACGTCATCTATGTGCTGACCTCCAACTCGTCGAGCACCATGAGCATGTCGGTCTACGCCCGCCAGCACCTGATGGAGTTTCAGGACGTCGGTTACGGCAGCGCTGCCTCGACCTTGCTGTTTCTGGTCGTCGCAGTCATCGCCATGATTTATCTGTACCTCGGACGCCGTCAAATGGAGGTTCGCTCATGAGCCCGCGCCTACTGAAAAAAGCGCTGTTGCGCGTCGGGTTCTGGTGCCTGATCGGGATTTTGCTGCTGTATGCGGTCTTCCCTTTCTACTACGCCATTGTGACTTCGCTGAAGCCGTCCAGCGCCTTGTTCCAGGTGAGCTACTGGGTCGACAACCCCGACTTCTCCAACTATGCCGCCGTGCTCCAGCAGGCCTCGTTCTTGCGGGCGATCGGTAACTCGCTGGTGGTTGCCCTGAGTGTGGTCGCGCTGGCGCTGTTCCTCAGCCTGACCGCCGCCTATGCCTTGGGCCGGGTGAAGTTTCGTGGGCGGGGCACGGTGCTGATGATGGTCCTTGGCGTGTCGATGTTTCCCCAGGTCGCGGTGTTGTCGGGGCTGTTCGAGGTGATCCGTGCACTGGGGCTGTACAACACGTCCTGGGCGTTGATCCTGAGCTACACGATTTTCACCCTGCCCTTCACCGTCTGGGTACTGACCACATTCATGGGCCAACTGCCCCATGAGCTGGAAGAGGCGGCGATCATGGACGGTGCTTCGCCCTGGGTTACCCTGACCCGCGTGTTGTTGCCGCTGCTCTGGCCGGCGCTGGTCACCACCGGCCTGCTGGCTTTCATCGCTGCGTGGAACGAGTTCCTGTTCGCCCTGACCTTCACCCTCACCGACACGCAGCGCACGGTGCCGGTAGCCATCGCCCTGATTTCCGGCGGCAGCTCCCATGAGTTGCCTTGGGGGCTGTTGATGGCCGCTTCGGTGCTGGTCACCGTCCCACTGGTGATTCTGGTGCTGATTTTCCAGCGCCGAATCGTTTCCGGTCTCACTACCGGTGCGTTAAAGGGTTGATGCCCAACAAAGACAAGGAACAGCATCGTGATCAAGTTGAAGCTAGACAACGTGAACAAACAATTGGGCGGCATGCGCATTCTTCGCGACGTCAGCCTGGAAATCGCCGCCGGTGAATTCGTGGTGTTCGTCGGCCCCTCGGGCTGCGGAAAATCGACCCTGCTGCGACTGATCGCCGGGCTCGATTCCATCTGCGCCGGCGACCTGCTGATCGACGGTCGCCGGGTCAATGACCTGGAGCCGCGCGAGCGTGGCGTCGGTATGGTGTTTCAGTCTTACGCGCTCTACCCGCACATGAGCGTCTACGACAACATCAGTTTTGGTCTGAAACTGGCAAAGACCGAAAAGACCAGCCTGCGTGAGCGCGTGTTGAAAACCGCGCAAATCCTGCAATTGGATAAACTGCTGCAACGCAAGCCCAAGGAACTGTCGGGCGGGCAGCGTCAGCGGGTGGCCATGGGCAGGGCCATGGCGCGGGAGCCGGACATTTTGTTGTTCGATGAGCCGCTGTCCAATCTGGACGCTTCCTTACGGGTGCAGATGCGTAACGAAATCGCCCGCCTGCATGCTCGACTGGGCACCACCATGATCTACGTGACCCACGATCAGGTTGAGGCAATGACCCTGGCCGACAAGATTGTCGTGCTCAATGGCGGCCACATCGAGCAGGTTGGCTCGCCGCGGGAGCTCTACGAGCGCCCGGCCACTCGGTTTGTCGCCGGCTTCCTGGGTTCGCCCAGAATGAACTTTCTTGCTGCGAGCCTGCATACGCCAGGCGCAAGCAGCCTGGTTGAAAGCCTCGTATTGGGCAGGACCGCCCTGCCCTTTGACAGCTCGAGCCTGGCGGCGAACAGCCAACTGAGCCTGGGGATTCGCCCGGAACATGTGACGCTCAAGGCGGCACAGGGCACTGCCGGCATCGCCGTGATCGGGGTCGAATACCTGGGCAGCGAAACCTATGTACACCTCGATACCGGCCAGGATGAGCCCATGATCTGTCGCTGTGAGGTACACGCCGGGTGGCGAGTGGGCGATCGGGTCGAACTGCAGGTGGAGATCGACAATCTGCACCTGTTCGATGCCGACGGTACGGCCTTGAGGCGCCACCCACAAACCCTCGAAACCCCGTTGGATGATATTGCCCAGCGCTCGGTACGAGCAGGCGCCCTATGACCGTGTGTGTGAATCCCATGAACGCTCCAATGTCCGCGACCCTTGAGCTTGCGCAACAGGCGCTGAGCGCTGGCCTGTCCCGCGTCATCGATGACTATCGTCCCGACTATCATCTTGCCCCACCCGCGGGCTGGATGAACGACCCTAACGGAGTGGTGTATTTCCGCGGCGAGTATCACGTGTTCTATCAACATCACCCCTTCGACGCAAAATGGGGCCCGATGTATTGGGGACATGCCAAGAGTGCTGACCTGGTCCATTGGCAGCACCTGCCCATCGCACTGGCGCCGGGCGATGACTTTGACCGCGACGGGTGTTTTTCCGGCAGTGCGGTGGTGTGTGGCGACACGCTGGCGTTGATCTATACCGGGCACACCTGGCTGGGGGAAGTGGGTGACGAACGCCAGATCCGCCAGGTCCAGTGTCTTGCCACCAGCGTCGACGGCATCCGGTTCGCCAAGCATGGCGCCGTCATCGAAACCGCACCGCAAGACACGATCATGCATTTTCGTGATCCCAAGGTCTGGAAGGACCACGACTATTGGTACCTGATTGCTGGCGCACGCCAGGGCGATACGCCTTTGCTCCCGTTGTACCGCTCCACCGATCTGCACGCCTGGGAGTTCCTTGACTATGTGTCCCGTGGCAACGAGGGCGATGGCTATATGTGGGAGTGCCCGGATCTGTTTCGCCTCGATGGGCGCGACGTGCTGCTGTACTCCCCCCAAGGCATGCGCCCTGAGGGGTATGAGCGGCTCAATAAGTACCAGACCGGTTATCGCGTGGGGCAACTCGACAGCCAATGGCACTTCAACGGCGGGCCGTTTATCGAGCTGGATAACGGCCATGACTTCTATGCCGCGCAAACGCTGGTAGCCGCCGATGGTCGGCGCCTGGTATGGGCGTGGCTCGACATGTGGGAAAGTCCGATGCCGAGCCAGCCCCATCACTGGTGCGGCATGCTCGGACTGCCACGCGAGCTGCAATTGCATGCTGATCGCCTCAGGGTGTTCCCGGCCCGGGAACTGACGGCGTTGCGCAAGGCGCCGTTGCCAAGCACGCCTGCGTGGGGTGAATCGGGCAGTCGGTGGGTGCCGCAAGTGAATGGCGACAGGCTCGAGATCCATGTGCAGTTGAATTTACTCGACTGCACCGAAGGCACCCTGGGCATCGCCTTGCGATGCAGTGCCGATGGCGATGAATACACCCTGCTTTACTACGATGCGTCACTGCAGCGCCTGGTGCTCGACCGCAGTCGTTCGGGGGCACAAGTGAGCGGTCAACGCAGCGTGGCGATCGACCGGGAACAAGAGCCTCTGCAACTGCGTGTGTTTCTGGACCGCTCGTCCATCGAGGTGTTTGAGCAAAGCGGCCGCTTCAGTCTCAGCAGCCGCATCTACCCCCAGCCCAACAGCCTGGGGGTGAAGTTACTCGCAAGCGGGACCGGCGGGGACGTCTCCATCACCCATGCGTGGTCTTTGGCCTCGGGGTGGCTATGAGCATCGTCATTCGAGTCGCGAGAAGCCCGGGGCCTGTGTCATGATTCGGCGTCAACCTGACTGGCCGCACCTCGCATGACTTCAGTGAAAGACGTTGCACAGCTGGCCGGCGTGTCCCTGATGACGGTTTCCCGAGCGCTCAACACCCCGGAAAAACTGAGCCCGGAAACCCTCCAGCGGGTGCGTCGCGCCATTGACGAACTGCAATTCGTACCGAGCCTTTCGGCGCGCAGGATGCGCGGGGACAATCTCCAGGCGCGAACCATCGGTGTGTTCGCACTGGATACCGCCACCACCCCCTTCGCCGTCGAGCTGCTACTGTCCATCGAGCAGACCGCGCAACAAGCCGGCTGGAATGTGTTTATCCTCAACCTGTTGAGCAACCCGCCCACCGAGCAGAATATCGACCTGATGATGTCACACCGTCCCGACGGGCTGATCTTCAGTGCCATGGGGTTGCGTCAGGTGAGCATCCCCGAGCGTTTAAAGAGCAAACCGCTGGTACTCGCCAATTGCCTGGCCGATGATACTCGCCTGGTCAGCTATGTGCCGGATGATGAAACGGGGCAGCATCGAGCGGTGCATCACGCCTTGAGCCAAGGCTATCGGCGCCCTCTGTGTATCAATCTGCCAAAACAGAGCCTTGCCTGGAGCCTGCGACAAGAAGGTTTGCGACGTGCCTGTCAGGCCTTTGGGCTGGCGCCTGAAGCGCTCCTGCAATACGACCTTTCCGATCACGATGCCTACGGTGAAACCGCAGCCATTCTCGACCGGCACATCATCGAGGGGCGACCGCAGTTCGACATTCTGATCTGCGGCAACGACCGTATCGCCTTCTGTGCCTATCAGTTGTTGTTGGGCCGTGGCCTGAAGATTCCCGGCGACGTTGCGGTGCTCGGCTATGACAACATGATCGGCATCGCCGAGCTGTTCATTCCGCCACTGACCACGGTCCAACTGCCGTACTACGAGATCGGGCGCAGGGCTGCCCGGCACCTGATCGAGAACCTCGAGGTGTCGGGCGCCCAGCCAGTAGATTGCCCATTGGTAGTCAGGGCGTCGCTATAAGCCGAGTCGGTATTGGGCAAGCTCTGAGCTGTCTCAGAGCGTCCGGACACCGCTTTATCAAGCAATCAGATCGTTGGCACTGAAGGTATTGACGCCCAGTAGCTGGATTTCGAAATCCGCATCCAGATTGCCGTTGATGTTGCCGTAAAGCACCTGATCGACGAAGCGCAATTGTCCCGCGCCGGTGAAGTCGTTCGAGTCGATGAAGCTGAACCCGTTGATTGGCGTGGTCAGGATATTGGCGTCCAGTTTCGACAGGTCAATCTTATCGCCCTGGATGCTGCTGAAGTCGTTAATAACGTCGCGAGCGCTCCCCTTACCCAGTTCATTCAACGCATTGAAAACAAATCGATCGGCTCCAGTGCCGCCGGTCAGGACGTCAGCGCCAGTGCCGCCGATCAACATGTCGTTGCCTGCGCCGCCGTTGAGTTTATCGTTGCCTGCTCCACCGTTCAGCACGTTGTTGCCGGTGTTGCCGGTGAGCACGTTGCCCAGGGCGTTGCCGGTGCCG
>NZ_JABWQV010000110.1 GCF_014268615.1 Pseudomonas tehranensis
CAGCGGGGATAAATCCCCTCGCCACAAAGATATGCAAGTGAGCGGCAATGCGGGATCTGCGGGTGCTGTAATTCGTGGCTAATATCACCAAAGGAGCGCGTATTCGAACGCGCTCTGGCTCTTTAAGAGATCTGACGAATGACCCTGAAGACCATCGAAGGTACCTTCATCGCCCCTCAAGGCCGCTACGCTCTGGTAGTGGGCCGTTTCAACAGCTTCGTGGTTGAGAGCCTGGTTGGCGGTGCGGTCGATGCCCTGGTTCGCCATGGCGTGAGCGAAAGCGACATCACCATCATCCGTGCGCCTGGCGCCTTCGAAATTCCGCTGGTTGCGCAGAAAGTCGCTCAAAAGGGCGAATATGCGGCGATCATCGCCCTGGGCGCGGTCATTCGTGGCGGTACTCCGCACTTCGAATACGTGGCCGGCGAATGCACCAAGGGCCTGGCCCAGGTGTCCATGGAGTTCGGCGTGCCGGTCGCCTTCGGCGTGCTGACCGTTGATTCCATCGAGCAAGCCATTGAACGTTCCGGCACCAAGGCCGGTAACAAAGGCGCCGAAGCCGCCCTGTCCGCCCTGGAAATGGTCAGCCTGCTGGCGCAGTTGGAGGCCAAGTGATTAGCGACGAAAGCGATCGTTTCAACCCGCGCGATCCCAAGCCAGCCGATGCCGGCAAGCCTTCGAAGAGCGTCAAGCGTCGCGAAGCCCGTCAGCTCGCGACCCAGGCGCTGTATCAATGGCACATGGCCAAGCAATCGCTGAACGAGATCGAAGCGCAGTTTCGGGTCGACAACGATTTCAGTGACGTTGATGGCGCGTACTTCCGCGAGATCCTGCACGGCGTCCCGGCCCACAAGACCGAGATCGACATTGCCTTGGCCCCTTGCCTGGACCTGACCATCGAAGAGCTTGACCCGGTTGAACTGGCCGTGTTGCGCTTGTCCACCTGGGAACTGATGCAGCGCGTCGATGTTCCGTACCGCGTAGTGATCAACGAAGGGATCGAGCTGGCGAAAGTCTTCGGCTCCACCGATGGCCACAAGTTCGTCAACGGCGTGCTCGACAAGCTGGCCCCGCGTCTGCGTGAAGCTGAAGTGAAGGCGTTCAAGCGCTGATTGGCGCTTGGTATCCCAATGGGTGAGTTTGAGCTGATCCGTCATTACTTCGCCGCCGCGTCTTGTGCGCAGGGCGGCGAGGGCGTTGCGCTCGGGATCGGCGACGACTGCGCCTTGCTGGCCGTTCCACCCGGGGAGCAGTTGGCGGTGTCCACCGATACCCTGGTGACCGGCGTGCATTTTCCAGACCCTTGCGACCCGTTCCTGCTCGGCCAGCGCTCGCTGGCCGTGGCGGTCAGTGACCTGGCCGCCATGGGCGCTACTCCTTTTGCATTTACCCTGGCCCTGACCTTGCCGACGGTGACCGCCGATTGGTTGCAAGCCTATGCCCGCGGTTTGAACCTGATGGCCCAAGCGTGTGATGTCGCGCTGGTGGGCGGTGACACGACGCGTGGGCCGCTGAGCATGACCTTGACGGTGTTCGGTCGCGTGCCATCCGGCCAGGCCCTGACTCGCGGCGGCGCGCAGCCCGGTGATTGGCTATGTGTCGGTGGCGAGCTGGGCAATGGCGCTGGCGCATTGCCGCTCGTGCTTGGGCAGCGCACTGCCGAACCTGATGTCGCTGAGCCGTTGCTGACGCATTATTGGTCGCCACGCCCGCAAATCGACCTCGGTCTGGCGCTGCGAGGCAAGGCTGGCGCGGCGATGGATATCTCTGATGGCCTGCTGGCCGATTGCGGGCATATCGCGCTGGCGTCAGGTGTGGCCTTACAAGTTGAGCGCGACCGCCTGCCATTGTCCAAGGCTTTGGTAACGTTCCTGGGCCGAGCGAATGCCGTGCATGCCGCATTGAGCGGTGGTGACGATTACGTGTTGCTGTTCACCTTACCGCCTGTCCGACTGCTGGCGTTGCAGGCCGAGGGCTGGCCAATCCATGTGATCGGCCGCGTGGTGGCCGGGCAAGGTGTCACGCTGCTCGACAGCGATGGGCGCGACATCACCCCACAAATTCGGGGCTATCAACATTTTCGGGAGACACCGTGACAGATCATCCCAACCAGGTCCCAGCGGAGTTCGTTCCGCCCTCGGTCTGGCGTAATCCCTGGCATTTCCTGGCGTTCGGCTTCGGTTCGGGCACTTTACCTAAAGCTCCGGGCACCTGGGGCTCGCTGGTTGCGCTACCCTTCATACCGTTGTGGCAGATGTTGCCGGACTGGGGCTACTGGCTGATGCTCGGCATCACCATGCTGTTCGGCTTCTGGCTGTGCGGCAAGGTGGCGGATGACCTGCGGGTGCACGATCATGAGGGTATCGTCTGGGACGAAATGGTCGGCATGTGGATCACCCTGTGGCTGGTGCCTGAAGGATGGTATTGGCTGCTGGCGGGTTTTCTGATGTTCCGCTTCTTCGACATTCTCAAGCCTTGGCCGATTCGCTGGATCGACCGAAAGGTGCACGGAGGCGTCGGCATCATGCTTGACGATGTATTGGCTGGCGTTTTCGCCTGGCTGGCTATGCAAGGATTGGTGTGGTGTTTTACCTGAGGGATTCAGGCATGAATGTAAGCCGTGCGCTGCTTCTGTTGTTGTGTCTAGGGCTCTGTTTCGGTGCGCGGGCGGCCGAGGCGACGACGCTGCCCGGCAAGGTGCGCGCGGCCAGCGAAGAGTGGGAGGATTACTCCCAGGCCGATGGCAAGGGTATGGCGTGGGACATCTTGCGTGAAGTGTTCGAGCCCGTCGGCGTGCGGTTGGAAACCCGCAGCGTGCCCTATACCCGTTCAATCGGGCTGGTGCAGCGCGGTGAGGTCGACGTGCAGGTCGGTGCTTATCTCGATGAGTCGGAGGGGGTGCTTTATCCCAAATGGCACTACGATATCGATCACATCTACGCCTTGGGGCTAGCCTCCAAACCGTCCCCGACACTGGAGACGGTCGGCAACTATCGGTTGGTGTGGATGCGTGGCTACGAATACGACAGCTATCTGCCTGGTATCCGCAAATTCAACGAAATTCACCGCGCGGTGGGTATCCTGCCGATGCTGGTCCATGACCGCGCCGATTTTTATATCGATGCGTTGATGGAAATCGAGAACTTGCTTGCCAAGGCCGAGAATCCCCAACAGTTCAAGCGTTCACCGTTGATCAACCTGCCGCTTTACCTGGGCTTCGCCGACACCGAAAACGGTCGGGTGCTCCGGGACCTGTTTGACCGGCGCATGGCAGAACTGGTGAAAAACGGTCGACTGAAGCCGATATTCGAACGCTGGAAGCAACCCTATCCCTTCGACGACCACGGCAGGCCACCGAAGGCGTAATCAATCTTTTCGATGGTTATGGCCGATAATTCAGCCTGAGCGTCGGTCGGGACGTGCTGTTACAATGCCCGCCTCTGCGAATCTCCAGTAATAGATCAGGAGCACACCGGTGCCTGTCGTTTTTGTTGCCGCTTCCAAGCTGCCAACGCCCTTTGCGCAATTCACCATGCATGGTTTTCTCGATGAAGCCACCGGCCGCGAGCACGTCGTGCTGAGCCTGGGTGATTTCGCCGACGGTGCCCCGGTACTGGGCCGCCTGCACTCTGAATGCCTGACCGGCGATGCCTTGTTCAGCCAGCGCTGTGATTGCGGCTCGCAACTTGAGGCCGCGCTGCGGGCCATTGCCCGCGAAGGCCGTGGCGTGCTGCTTTACTTGCGCCAGGAAGGCCGCGGCATTGGCCTGTTGAACAAGATTCGCGCCTATGAACTGCAAGATGGCGGCGCCGATACCGTGGAAGCCAACGAGCGCCTGGGGTTTGCCGCCGACCTGCGGGATTACAGCATCTGCCTGCCAATGCTCGAACATCTGGGGGTCAAGGCGTTGCGCTTGATGACCAACAACCCGCGCAAGGTCAAGGCGATGACCGATATGGGCATCGTGGTGGCCGAACGCGTGCCACTGCACACCGGGCACAACCCCCACAACAAACTTTACCTGGCGACCAAGGCCAGCAAGCTCGACCACATGATGGGCAACGAGCACCAGGGCGAGGTCGACCGGGCGTGACGCGCGGTCAGGTCCGGCGGCGACTGTCCGTCAGTTGGTGGCAATACCTGGCGCTGGCCTTGCTGCCGCTGTTCGTGATCAACGCGGTATTCGGCCAGGGCGAAGCGATTCTGCCGGTACTGGCAATGCCGCTGTTTATCGCTGGCGTGGCATCGATGTTTGTCAGCCTGCGCTTCTTTGGCGCTTACAAACACGCTTTGATCGCCACCCAAAAAGCCCTCGACACCCCCGAAGAACCTCAAGCCTGGATCGCCTTGGCAGCCCGGCGGCGTGTGGCCTTTCTCGCTGCGGGCCTGCCGGCCTGGATCGGCGCCCTGGCGGTGTTCGTGGGCCTGGAAGCGGTGCCGTTGATGCTGCTGGCGTTGTCCACGACGGTATTGTTCTACCTGTATCGCATCCCGCGTCAGCTCGGTTGATGATCCGCTGCCTGGCGGTCCTGCTGTTGGCCGTCAGCGCCTCGACGGTGGCGGCCCAGCGTGTGGTCAGCCTGGCTCCGTCCCTGTCTGAAGTCGTGGTTGAACTGGATTCCGCCGACCTCCTGGTGGGCGTGCTGGATGGCGGCGATCGGCCCTTGGCGTTGAAAGACCTGCCTTCTGTGGGGCGTTATGGGCAATTGGACATGGAGCGCTTGCTCAGTATCAGGCCCGATCTGCTCCTGCTCTGGCCCGGCAGCGTCGGCAACGCCCAACGCCAGCAGCTCAAGGGATTGAAGATTCCCGTCTACGTTGCCGAGCCCCACAGACTCGACCAACTCATCAGCCAAATTGAAGACATCGCCACGCAACTCGGCCGCCCGGAGCGGGGTGCGAGACGAGCGGCGCAGTTGCGCGGGCGTCTTGAGGCGTTGCGTCAGCGCTACCGGCGCGACACGCCGTTGCCGGTGTTCTATCAGGTCTGGGACCGGCCGCTGTACACCGTTGGCGGCGAGCAGATCATCAGCGATGCACTGGCGGTTTGCGGGGCGCGCAATGTGTTTGCCGACCTGACCCTGCCGGCGCCGCAGGTGAGTGTGGAGTCAGTGTTGCAGCGCAATCCGCAGATCATCCTGGCCACAGACCAGGCCCAGCTCGACGCCTGGAAAGCCTGGCCGCAGCTGGCGGCGGTGGCGCAGGGGCGGCTGCTGTTAGTCAGTGACAAGGGGCTGGAGCGGCCCAGTGGGCAGATGATCGAGGCGACGGCGCGGTTGTGTGGGTTAATCGCGCCGGACCGCTAGACCGCGGCGTCTGCTTCGCGAGCAAGCCCGCTCCCACTTTGGACCGCGTCCCAGCAGGCAACATTGATCAACTGTGGGAGCGAGCCTGCTCGCGATGAGGCCAGTCCAGGCAGCACACGTTCTGGATCAGAGCGCCGGCGTCCAAGTCACCCCAAACAACCAGGCCCGGCCTTCCTCCCGGTACCCATACTGCCCACCTTCATGGCTATACAGCGCTCGGCTGTAGCCCTTGTCCAGCAGGTTATCCACCTTCATCTCCAGCTTCACCTCGCGGTTCAACGCCCAACTGCCGCGTAACCCGAGCAGCGCATAACCGCCCAGGGCATTGCGGTTGTTCTCATCGTCGTAGCTGCTGCTCACGGCTTGCCAGGTGGCGCCCAGGCCCAGTCGGTCGAATTGACGGTCCAGGTCCAGGCTCAGGGTCCGGCGCGCACGGCGGGCGAGGGTGTGGCCGCTGTCGCGGTCCCGTGGGTCGATGATGGCCAGGCCCAAATTGCCCTGCCAGCCGAATAACTCTTGGCTCAGGGCTGCTTCGAAACCGTTGATCCGTGCCGAGGCGACGTTTTGTGGGCGGGAGTTGCTGCCGAAAATGATCGCGTCTTCCAGGTCCGTGCGGTACAGCGAAGTTTCCAGGCGGGCGTTGTCGCTCAGTTGGCTGCGCCATTGCAGTTCGTAGCTTTTCGCGGTTTCGGGTTTCAGGTCCGGGTTGCTGAATTGCGGGTAGTAGAGGTCGTTGAAGGTCGGTGCGCGAAAGCTTTCACTGTAGGTCAGCAGCACATCATTGTCCGGATTCACCGGCAGGGTGAGCGTGCCGCTCCAGCTATTCCGGGCACCGAACTGCTGATTCTGGTCGCGGCGCACGCCCAGTTCAGTGGAGAACGTTTCGCCGCGCCAGCGATGCTGGATAAACGCGGCACGGTTCCAGCGGCTGTCTTCGTCATACGGCGTGCTGCTGTTGATCCGGTCTTCATACCAGTCACCACCAACGATCAGGCTGTTGCGATCATCCAGCGTGACATCGTTCTGCCAGGTCAGCGAGTCGCGGTAGGTGTTGAACACTTCCCGGACATCGCTGAGCTTGTCGAAGGTTTTTTCGCGGTTTTCGCTGTGGCCCAGTTCCAGGCGTGATTTCCAACCGTCGGTGATGCGCCCATCGACATACGTACTGAAACTGCTCACCGCGAAATCACTGTAGGGCTGCTGGGGCAGCGACTCGAAGGTGTTCGGGTCGAAGCGGCCGAACGGATTGTCGTATTCGCTTTTACCGCGGTTATCCAGCAGGTTCAGGCCCACTTCCAGATCAGCGTTGAGCTCATGACTCACGCTCAAGCTCAAGGACTGGTTACGGTTGGCGTCCGCGTCCCGGTCGCTGGCGTAGGATTCATGGGTGCGATTGGTCCCATCGGTTTCATCCAGGCTGGCGCCGAGGTTGAAGCGTGTCTGGTCATCGCCACCGGACAGGCCCAGGCTGCGTTCCCAGGTCTGGTGGGTACCGAAACCCAGGTGCAAGCGCGGTTGCAGGCCTTGTTCGTTAGCGCGGCGGGTGAAAATCTGGATCACCCCGCCCACCGCGTCGGCGCCGTAGATCACTGAGCGCGAACCGCGCAGCACTTCCACCCGTTCGATCTGGTTGATGTTCAGGCGTTGCAAGTTGCTGTCGCCGGAGGTGGAGTTGCCGATGCGCTGGCCGTCCACCAGCACCAGGCTCTGGGCCGATTTGGTGCCGCGAATGTAAATCCCCGGCAGGCTGCCCCGCCCGCCCAGCGGCGCCACCTGCACCCCCGGCACGCGGTTGAGCAAGTCGGTCACGCTGCTCGGTTGCAGGCGCTCAATGTCGTCACGAGTGAATACCGTGTTGGCGGCGCTACTGTCGTTGCGCGCTTCGACCTGGCGGTTGGCGCTGATGACCACGTCGGGGAGCTTGAGGGCTTGGTCGCGTTCGAAGGTGTCGGCCAGCAGGTCGGTGGTTGTTAGCAGTGAGAAGGTCAGGGCGAGGCGCAGTTTCATGGGTGTTCCGAGAAATATGGCTCCACTCATCCCCCTGTGGGAGCGAGCCTGCTCGCGATAGCGGTGCGTCAGTCGATATAGATGTCGACTGCTCTTACGCCATCGCGAGCAGGCTCGCTCCCACAAGGGATTTGTGTGGTCTGAAGATTTACCGACCCAACAGCTGCAACCGCTGGCGCACCGCCCCTTCGATCCCGGCCTCATCCAGCCCGCATTCGGCCAGCATCTGCGCCGGTTTGGCGTGTTCGACGTAGATGTCCGGCAAGCCCAGGTGCAGCACCGACTTGAGGATATTTTCCCGAGCCAGGAATTCACTGACTGCCGCGCCGGCGCCGCCCATGATGGCGTTTTCCTCGACGGTCACCAGCAGTTCGTGACTGCCGGCCATTTCGCGCACCAGGGTTTCGTCCAGAGGTTTGACGAAACGCATGTCCACCACGGTGGCGTCCAGTGTTTCGGCGACCTTCAGGGCCTCGGCCAGTTGCACGCCAAACACCAGTAGGGCGGTCTGCTTGCCCTGGCGGCGGATCACGCCCTTGCCGATTTCGATGGGTTCGAGATCCGTCGAGAGGGTCGCGTTCGGGCCGCTGCCGCGAGGGTAGCGTACCGCCGCCGGGCCATTGAACAGGTGCCCGGTGGTGAGCATTTTGCGCAACTCGTTTTCATCGCTCGGCGTCATCAGCAGCATGCCGGGGATGCAGCGCAGGAACGACAGGTCGAAACTGCCGGCGTGGGTTGGGCCGTCTTCGCCCACCAAACCTGCGCGGTCGATGGCGAACAGCACATCGAGGTTCTGCACCGCGACGTCATGAACGAGCTGGTCGTAGCCACGTTGCAGGAAGGTCGAATAAATCGCCACCACCGGTTTCGCGCCTTCGCACGCCATGCCGGCGGCGAGGGTGACGGCGTGCTGCTCGGCAATCGCCACGTCGAAGTAGCGCTGCGGGTAGCGTTCGCTGAAGGCCACCAGGTCCGAGCCTTCCTTCATCGCCGGGGTAATGCCCACCAGGCGTGGGTCAGCGGCGGCCATGTCGCACAGCCATTGGCCAAACACAGCGGAATACTTCGGTCCGCTGGCCTTCTTCGGGGCGGCGGCCGGGGCGTCCACCGGCTCAAGCTTGGTGATGGCGTGGTAACCGATCGGGTCGACTTCCGCCGGGGCGAAGCCTTTGCCTTTCTTGGTCACCACATGCAGGAACTGCGGGCCTTTGAGATCGCGCATGTTGCGCAGGGTGGCGATCAGTGTGGGCAGGTCATGGCCGTCGATGGGGCCGATGTAGTTCCAGCCCAGCTCCTCGAACAGCGTACCGGGCACCAGCATGCCCTTGGCGTATTCCTCGGTGCGGCGGGCGATTTCCCAGGCGCCGGGCAGGCGCGAGAGCACTTTTTTGCTGCCTTCGCGCATGCTGGCGTAGGTGCGGCTGGAAAGAATCTTCGCCAGGTAGTTGGACAACCCACCGACGTTGCGCGAAATCGACATGTCGTTGTCGTTGAGGATCACCAGCATGTTGGCGTTGACTTCCGGCGCGTGGTTCAGCGCCTCGAATGCCATGCCTGCCGTCAGTGCACCATCGCCGATCACGGCAATCGCCTTGCGCTCGCTGTCTTGCAGACGGGCGGCAATCGCCATGCCCAGGGCGGCGCTGATGGAGGTGCTGGAATGGCCGACACCAAAGGTGTCGTACTCGCTCTCGGAGCGCCGCGGGAACGCTGCCACGCCGTCCTTCTGGCGCAGCGTGCCCATGCGCTCGCGACGGCCCGTGAGGATTTTATGCGGATAGGCCTGATGACCGACGTCCCACACCAGCCGGTCGTCCGGGGTGTCGAACACGTAATGCAGCGCGATCGTCAGCTCGATGACGCCAAGGCCGGCACCGAAGTGCCCACCGGTCTGGCCGACCGTGTAGAGCAGCTCCAGGCGCAACTCATCGGCCAGGGTTTCCAGCTCGGCTTCACCCAGGCGACGCAAGCCGTCCGGCGTGTTGGCGCGGTCCAGCAGCGGCGTGGTCGGGCGTTTGCGGGGAATCTCTTGAAACGTCGTGGGCATCAGGCGAATCGTTATAGGTATAGAAAGAGGCGGCAGTTTACCTTATGCATCGCAAGCTGCCCACGCGTAGGCCGGAACTTGGCCGATACGCAGTCTGACCCCGTATCAGCTACGGCGTTCGACGATATATCGGGCCAGCTCGCGCAACGGCTCGGCCGCCGCGTCAAAGGGTCGCAGCGCGCTCAGGGCCTGGTCGCGCAACTCCAGGGCATAGGCCTTGGCTGCGTCGAGGCCGAGCAGGGCCGGGTAGGTCGGTTTGTCGCGAGCGATATCGGCGCCCTGGCGTTTGCCCAGGGTCTGGGTATCGCTTTCGACGTCAAGAATGTCGTCCTGCACCTGGAACGCCAGGCCAATGGCCCGGGAATAGGTCTGCAAGGCTTGCAGTTGCTCAGGCGTGGCTCGACCGCTGGCCAGGGCGCCGAGTTTGACGCTGGCCTCGATCAAGGCGCCGGTCTTGTGCCGATGCATGTACTCCAGCGCGTTTTGATCGAGCTTGAGGCCCACCGAACCAAGGTCGATGGCCTGGCCGCCGACCATTCCGGCGGGACCGGCCGCCAGCGCCAGGGTGCTGACCATGTCCAGGCGAATCTGCGCCGGGCAATCGTTCAGCGTCGGCTCCAGCAGGGCGCTGAACGCCAGGCTCTGCAAGCCGTCACCGGCCAGGATCGCGCAGGCTTCGTCGAATTTCTTGTGGGTGGTGGGCTGGCCGCGACGCAAATCGTCGTCGTCCATGGCCGGCAAATCATCATGGACCAGCGAATACGCGTGGATCAGCTCCACTGCGCAGGCCGCGCCGTTGGCCTGTTCAGGCGCGCCGCCCAAGGCCTCGCAGGCCGCATAGGCCAGCAGCGGCCGGACGCGCTTGCCGCCGTTCATCACGCTGTAGCGCATGGCCTCGTACAACCGCGCCAGCTCAGGGCTTGGGGCGGTGAACAGGCTATCCAGTGCCGCGTTGACCCGGGCCTGGCTGCTGGCCTGATAAGCGCCGATCATTCAGGCTGGTCCGCGTCGAACGGCTCTTCGGTCAGCTCACCATCGCGCTCGAGCAACAATTGCACCTTTTGCTCGGCCTGGGCCAGCGCCGCCTGGCAGTCGCGAGTCAAGCCGATACCCTGCTCGAAGGCGGTCAGCGAGTCTTCCAGCGACAACTCGCCGTTCTCCAGCCGCTCGACCAGCGTTTGCAGGTCGGCCAGAGATTGTTCGAAGTCCAGTGCAGCTTTTTTGCGGGCCATGGCGGCGATTCCGGTTGACTGTTAAACGGGCGCGACACTAGCAGACATGGGGTGTTGGGGCAAATCAGGGTGGGGTAATTCGAAGCGGGACGGTGGGCTTTTACCTGCCCGCTTTTGTGGCGAGGGAGCTTGCTCCCGCTCGACTGCGCAGCAGTCGCAATCCAGATTAACCCCAGCAGGTTGGGGGCTGCTGCGCAGCCCAGCGGGAGCAAGCTCCCTCGCCACGGGATTGGGTCGGAAATTACGTCAGTTTTCCTATTCGGCTCATATGGTGAGCCGAATAAGCTCCCTATTCGGCTCACGCCCCCCCTCAGTACGTGATTTCCCACACAGAATCGCGCGTTGCCTGATTGTGAATAATCCGCCGAATCGCTAACCTTCGCCGCATCTACGGGCCTCTTGTGGCGGGGCCTTCAGACGTAACCCGAATAATGACAGGCAGCGCCGAGGAAGGGCGCCGGGTTGCGTCATGCATGGCAGGAGGCATACATGCGTTTTCTTTCGTTGTTGATCGTGCTGACGGGCGCGCCGCTGGCGTGGGCCGAGCCTGCCGCCGAGCTGTCGGAGCCCGTGGGCGGCTGGCGTTACAGCGGCTTGCTCGATCGCACTGAGAACCCGCGCGTGGCCTATCCCACACCGCCCATCGACCGAGGCGTGCAGCGCAATCGCACGATGATCGAAGGCCGGCTCAAGGCCATGGGCACAGCCCGTGCGCCCCACAGCCTGGCGGTCAACGGCAATCCACTGAATCTCTATACCGACGACGAAGGGCGTTTCGCCCGGCCGTATGCCTTTGGCGCTGGCTCCAACAGCGTCGAAGTACGCAGCTCCGCAGGCCAGTCCCTCAAGCGCGTGCAGTTCTATGAAGCCAACAACCAGCGAACCCCGGCGCAGATCCGCGTGGTGCTGGGCTGGGACGATCCCAAGGCCGAACTGGACCTGCACATCGTCACCCCCGACGGTCAGCATGCGTTCTTCGGCCGGCCGGCGTTGAGCAACGGCGGCGGCCTCGACCCCGATGGCGTCGATGGCCCCGGTCCCGAGATGTTCACCATGACCGCGCCGATGCACGGCACCTACCTGGTCTACGTGAACTACTGGGGTAACTACGGCAACGGTGGCTACAACTTCGAAGAAACCAGCAACCAGAACGAGGTGATCACCTCGCAGATCAATCTGGTGCTCAACGAAAACACCGTCGATGAAAAACGCGAAACCTTTGTCGTGCCCCTGCGCGCCATCGGCGATCTGTTGCTGGTCAAGACTTTCAACTATTAATGCTCCACGGATGAACAGGCCCTTGTGAATATGAGCGACAACACTGCTTCCCCGACCGCGCCGGCCCCCGCCGCCAAACCCGCGCGCCGCTGGCCGGCGCTGCTGATCGGGCTGTGCCTGGTGGCCGGTGTCGCTGCCGGACTGGGTTGGTTCATGACCAAGCCCAAGGCGCCGCCGATGGAACTGGCCCTGGAAAAACTCGGTCTGAGCCGCCCCGATGGCCTGCTCGAGGCCCATTCCCTGAGCCAGTTGCCCAGGGACTTGTTGGCGGTGCCGTTCCTCAAGGCCACGCTCACCGAAGATTTCGTCTTCTATTACGAAACCCATGCCGACCGCCTCGGGCTGATCGGCAGCCTGCGGCGGATCATCTACGAGCATGACCTCAAACTGCAGGACAGCCTGATCGAGCAGCTTTTCGACCAGCCGGCCGACGTAGCGCTATGGCGCGGCGCCGACGGGCGGCTCAAGGATTTTCTGCTGGTGATGGATCGCGGTGGCCTGGCCAAGGTGCTGGAGCCGCTGGCAAAAGTGGCGCTGGATGATTCACAGCTCAGTCAGCTCGGTGAGATGAAGGTGGCGGGCGACGTGGTGCCGGTCTATCAACTCACCTATAACGCCAGCAAAGCCCTGGTGTTCGCTTCCCATGGCGACAAGCTGGTGGTGTTGTCCAATCCGACCAGGCTCTACGACCTGGGAAGTGGCCCCACCGACGAACCCGGCATGGTCTCGACCCAGGCCCTCGAAGCGTTGCTGGCCGGTGAAAAACTCTTCCCCGAAGCCTTCGGCCTGCTGCCCAAGGCGCCTGAGGTCAAGCAACGCATCTCGGTCAATGCCAGCGTGCTCGCCATGGGCTACCAGCGATTCATCCCGAACTTCGCCGGGTTGCGTTTCGATATGGACGACAACGGCTGGCACAGCTTCCTGGCCATGGACGAACTGGAAGACCAGCCAGACTTCGACTTCAAGCCCATCTGGCAAGCCATGCCCATGGGCGCCAGCGCCTGCGTCGCCTTGCCTCTGGCCGCCGAACAACAGAAACCGTTGCTGGTGAAACTCGGTGCCGACGACAGCGCGGCCCAGACCATGATCGAGCACATGGCCGGCGCGGCGGGGCTGTGCTGGTACGCCGACTCGCGGCTGTACACGCCACTGCTGGTGGCGAACCTGAACGATGACGGCGGCAAGCTCGATGCCGACTTGGGCAAGCTGTTCGGTTCGATGGTGGGCGCCTACGAAAACAATGTCGCCGAACATGCGTTTGCGGTTGTTGAAACACAGGAAGGCCCGATGCACCGCTGGCAACGTCAGGTCAGCTCCAACTTCGGCCCTTACCCGGCCAAGGAGGCCGCGCAGCCCGAGGCGATCACCGGCAAGGCGTTCATGCAAGTCAGCCTGGCGCGGCACGGTTCGACCCTGCTGTTTTCCCTTGACGACAAACTGGTGGACAAGGCCCTCGGCACCCTCGACAAGCGCTTCCCGCCCATGGCCGACGTGGTGCCCAAGGACCTGCTGATGCCGGTCTACTTCGGCCCGGATGCCATGGCGCAACTGATGCAGCGCGAAACCCTCGACAGCTTGCCCCAGGACATGGAGCCGGTGTTCTACAACGCCGCGCAAACCTACCTGATTCCGAAGCTGCGCACCCTGGGCGGCTACGGCAAATACGCCCTGACATTGCCTGAAGGCAGCGAGCCGGACGGTCACTGGCAGTGGTTGCCACTGGAATGGAAAGCGCTGTGATCGGGTTGATCCGTCGCCCCGGATGGGTGTTGATGCTGGCGCTGCTGCTGGGCGGGCCGGCGTTTGCCGCTCAGACAGCCTCGCTGGATGTACAGCAATCGAAGGTCTTTCGCGCCTGGTTCGTGCGTATCGCCCAGGAACAACTGACCAGAGGCCCGAGCCCGCGCTGGTACCAACAGGATTGCGCCGGGCTGGTGCGCTTTGCGGCCAATGAAGCGCTGAAGGTCCACGACCAGAAGTGGTTGCGCAGCAATGGCCTGTCCAATCGCTACCTGCCGCCAGAGCTTGAGCTCAGTGACGCCCAGCGACGTCTGGCCCAGCAATGGCAACAGGGCGGCGGCAAGGTCGGGCCCTACGTCAACGCCATCAAGCTGATCCAGTTCAACAGCCATCTGGTGAGCCGGGACGTCACCCAGGCCCGTCCGGGCGACCTGATGTTCTTCGATCAGGGCGATGACCAGCACCTGATGATCTGGATGGGCCGCAACATCGCCTACCACACCGGCACCACCACCCCAACCGACAACGGCATGCGCTCGGCAAGCCTGCAGCAACTCATGAACTGGAAGGACACCCGATGGATACCCGACGCAGCCAACCCCAACTTCATCGGCGTCTATCGACTCAACTTTCTCTCCCAATGACCGGTGCCCGCATGCTGCGCTTGTGTTCAAAATTGCCCCTGCTGTTCGCCTTGTTGCTGGCGCCCATCGTCCATGCCGAAGACACGGTGGAGCCCAGCGGCTACACACCGTTGGCCGGTGAAAGCTTCTTCCTGCTGGCCGACAGCAGTTTTGCCAGCGACGAGCAAGCCATGGTCCGCCTCGAAGCGCCGGGTCGCGACTATCGGAAATTCCGCATGGAGCCGTATGGCGGTGCCGATATTCGCGTTTATCGCATCGAAAAACCGCTGGATTTCCTCAAACGCCAGAAGAACCTGCACCGGGTGGTCAGCGACGGCCAGTTCAAGGGCGAAGGGCTGTCGAACACCCTGGCGTACCTATGGGACAACTGGTACCGAAAATCCCGTCGGGTGATGCAGCGGGCGTTTTCCTACGAGTCCCGGCAGCAAGTCACCGAGCAAGTGCCGGAACTGAAAATGGGCAGCGCCATCGCCGCACCGACGCCCTACGATGCGCAACCACAGTTCGCCTTGATTCCGGGGTTGCCGGTGGTCAGCCAGTTCCGTTATCCGCTGTGGCAGGCCAAGCCGATCCAGCCGCCAGCGGGGGTCAACCTGGCGGGTTCGTCGAGTGAATTCATCAGTGTCGCGCCAGGCAACGTCTACGTGCCGCTGGGCCAGTTGAAACCGGGGCTATATCTGGTCGAAGCGCTGATCGGTAAATACCGGGCCACCACCATGGTCTTTGTCTCCAACACCGTGGCGGTGAGCAAGATCGCCGGTGACGAGCTGCTGGTCTGGGCCGCGCGTAAACACGAAGGTCGTTCGGTGCCCAAGGTCAACGTACTGTGGACCGACGGCCTGGGCGTGATGAGCAGCGGCGCCACCGATGAAGACGGCTTGCTGCGCCTCAAGCACGTCAGCCCGGAGCGTTCGTTCGTCATCGGCGAGGACGAGGAGGGCGGGGTATTCGTCTCGGAAAATTTCTACTACGACAGCGAAATCTACGACACCAAGCTGTTCGCCTTCACCGACCGGCCGCTGTATCGGCCGGGGGGCTGG
>NZ_JABWQV010000111.1 GCF_014268615.1 Pseudomonas tehranensis
ACCGTATTCGCGAGCAAGCCCGCTCCCACAGTGGAATTTCGGTGGCTTGGGAATCCAGGCAATAAAAAGCCCCGCCTCTGGAAAGAGGGCGGGGCTTTTTATTGGCTCGCTTTTGGGGAAGGTTACTCTTCGCCCATCTGCGATTGCAGGTAGTTCTCAAGACCCACTTTATCGATCAGGCCCAGTTGGGTTTCCAGCCAGTCGATGTGTTCTTCCTCGGACTCGAGGATGTCTTCAAGCAGTTCGCGGCTGCCGAAGTCGCCAACGCTCTCGCAATGGGCGATAGCGACTTTCAGGTCGGCGTGGCCGGCGCGCTCGATGGTCAGGTCGCACTCGAGCATTTCCTGGGTGTGTTCGCCGATGTGCAGCTTGCCCAGGTCCTGAACGTTAGGCAGCCCTTCGAGAAACAGGATGCGCTTGATCAGCTTGTCCGCGTGTTTCATCTCGTCGATGGACTCGTGGTACTCGTGCTTGCCCAGCTTGTTCAGGCCCCAATCCTCATACATGCGCGCATGCAGGAAGTATTGGTTGATCGCGACCAGCTCATTGGCGAGGATCTTGTTGAGATGCTGGATGACTGTAACGTCGCCTTTCATGGTGAGGGCCTGCCCTGTAATAGCTGTGTATAAGGCTGAGTTTGAGCCGCGCACTGACGAGTGTCAAACCTAAGTTATTGAATAATAAATGAAAATTAATCGGAATAAGAATGTTTGTGTTCCGCGTCTAGAGGCTAAGCGCTTGATTTAAAGGCATAAAAAAACCGGACATTGAGCCCGGTTCTTCAAGAAGCTGAATTTAAGCGGCAGTAAATTCTACAGGATAGGGAATCGAGGCCTGGGCCGTTTGCACCTTGGCGAGGGTTTCGCGAACCACTTCCTTGGCCAGGCACGCACATTTGCCGCATTGGCTGGCTACGCCGGTGGCCTGGCGGACTTCGCGGTAGCTGCAGCAGCCTTCGTAGATCGCTTCGCGGATTTGTCCGTCGGTGACGCCAGTGCAGAGGCAAACATACATAAGTAAAAACCGTCGCTGGTTGTGACTCAATTGAGACGGATCTTAATGTTAACGAGAATGATTGTCAAAGTGGTTTCTGAAACCCTTGCGCCAGAGCTGACGAACGGTTTTTTTCCAAGGTCAACGAGGGGGCATGGATAGGGAAAGGAATTTTTGGACTCGCCGAAAAACCGTTGAAGACAGTCCAAATTCGCAGTGTATGATGGTCGGTCCTTACGCAGCGGGTTCGTGTCACAGGGCTGTCGCCTGAGGGTGGCAGGCTGGCCCGGACCTTGTTTTCACGTTATTCACCAGGAGATATCCAATGAGCGTACTCGTAGGCAAACAAGCCCCTGACTTCACCGTTCCAGCTGTTCTGGGCAACGGCGAAATCGTCGACAGCTTCACCCTGTCCTCGGCCATCAAAGGCAAATACGGCCTGGTGTTCTTCTACCCGCTGGACTTCACCTTCGTCTGCCCATCCGAGCTGATCGCGCTGGATCACCGTATGGACGACTTCAAGGCTCGCAACGTTGAAGTGGTTGCCGTTTCGATCGACTCGCACTTCACCCACAACGCCTGGCGCAACACGCCTATCAACGGTGGTGGTATCGGCCAGGTGAAATACACCATGGCTGCCGACATGAAGCACGAAATCGCCAAGGCCTATGATGTTGAGTCCGAAGGCGGCGTGGCCTTCCGTGGCGCGTTCCTGATCGACGACAAGGGCGTTGTCCGTTCGCAGATCATCAACGACCTGCCGCTGGGCCGTAACATGGAAGAGCTGATCCGTCTGGTCGACGCGCTGCAGTTCCACGAAGAGCACGGCGAAGTTTGCCCGGCCAACTGGAAGAAAGGCGACAAGGGCATGACCGCATCCCCTGAAGGCGTTGCCGCCTACCTGGGCGAGCACAGCGACAAGCTGTAAGCGCAACAGGCACAAAAAAACCGGCCCTCGATGGGCCGGTTTTTTTATGGGGAAGGATTTATCCCAATTGTTGAAAAACACCTGAAACAGCTGTGGGAGCAAAGCTTGCTCGCGATACAGACGCCTCGGTATCTCTGGGACACCGTGTCGTTTTCATCGCGGGCAAGCCTTGCTCCCACAGTCCTGATGCTTACTCAGCACATCAGTCGTCGAAATCCTGCCAGCCACCCATCTGCTTCCAACGATTGACGATGCCGCAGAACAACTCGGCGGTCTTCTCGGTGTCGTAGCGGGCCGAGTGGGCTTCACGACCATCAAAGTCGATGTCGGCCGCCTGGCAGGCCTTGGCCAATACGGTCTGGCCGTATGCCAAGCCGGCCAGGGTCGCGGTGTCGAAGCTGGAAAACGGATGGAACGGGTTGCGCTTCATGTCCAGGCGCGCAACGGCGGCATTGAGAAAGCCCAGGTCGAAGCTGCTGTTGTGGCCGACCAGGATCGCCCGTTTGCAGCCGTTGGCCTTCAACGCTTTGCGCACGCCTCGGAAAATGTCAGTCAGGGCTGTCTCTTCACTCACCGCCATGCGCAATGGGTGATCAAGCTTGATCCCGGTGAACTCCAGGGCTGCCGCCTCGATGTTGGCGCCTTCGAACGGTTCGACGCGGAAGAAATAGGTGTGATCAGGGAACACAAAACCTTTTTCGTCCATGCCAATGGTGGTCGCAGCGATTTCCAGCAGCGCATCGGTGGCGGAGTTGAAACCGCCGGTTTCTACGTCGACCACGACCGGCAGGTAGCCCCGGAAGCGGGCTGCCATGGGGTGACGGGCAGCGCCCGAACCACCGTTGCCGTCCAGCTCGTCGTCGAAATGATCTTCACTCACACACTTTCCTCCAGCAGGCGCCAGCGCAGTTTTTCACCGGCGCGCAGCGGGATAACAGTCAGCTCGCCAAAAGGCAGGCTGGCGGGGGCGGTCCACTCGTCGCGAACCAGGGTAATACGATCGGTGTTCACCGGCAGGCCATAGAAGCGCGGGCCGTGGAGGCTGGCAAAGCCTTCGAGTTTGTCCAGCGCATTGCGTTGTTCGAACGCCTCGGCATACATCTCGATGGCGGCATAGGCGGTGTAGCAGCCAGCGCAACCGCAGGCCGCTTCCTTGGCGTGCCGGGCATGGGGCGCCGAGTCCGTGCCGAGGAAAAACTTGGCACTGCCGCTGGTGGCAGCGTCGAGCAAGGCTTCTTGATGGGTGTTGCGCTTGAGGATCGGCAGGCAATAGAAGTGCGGCCGGATCCCGCCCACCAGCATATGGTTGCGGTTGTACAGCAGGTGATGCGCGGTAATGGTCGCGCCAACGTTCGCCGGGGCTTCGTTGACGAACTGCACGGCATCGCCGGTGGTGATGTGTTCGAACACCACCTTGAGCGTCGGGAAGCGCTCCACGACACGACGCATGTGCTCATCGATGAAGATTTTTTCGCGGTCGAACACGTCGACGTCGCCACGCGTGACTTCACCGTGGATCAGCAACGGCATGCCGACTTCGGCCATGGCCTCCAGCGCCGGGAAAATCTTGTCGATGCTGGTGACGCCGGAGTCCGAGTTGGTGGTGGCGCCGGCGGGGTACAGCTTGGCGGCATGGACGAAGCCGCTGGCCTTGGCCTCGCGTATTTCTTCGGGCTGTGTACGGTCGGTGAGGTAAAGCACCATCAGCGGTTCGAAACGGCTGCCGGCCGGGCGTGCGGCCAGGATTCGCTGGCGATAGCCGTCGGCCTCGATGGCGTTGCGCACGGGCGGAACCAGGTTCGGCATGATGATTGCGCGCCCGAAGGTGCGCGCGACATCGGCGACGGTATGGGTCAACACAGCACCATCGCGAAGATGAATATGCCAGTCGTCGGGACGCAGCAGGGTCAGGCGGTCGGACATTGGGGGGCTTCCAGGCGGGTCAAACTCTGGGGAATGCTACCGGAAAAGACCGATTCAGGCACCCGCTATCAAGTTCTGGCGCAAGTTACCGATAGCTCCTACAGGTGTGCCACGAATCCGTTGGGTGCCCCGGACAGGCGTCATACTCTCAACGTGTGTCGATCTTCGTATAAAAGCCATTGGAGCCTCCCGTGCGCCAGCGTTATTTAGCCTTGCTCAGTGTGTTTGCCAGCCTTCCCGCCATGGCGCTCACTTTCCAGACCCGTCTGGAGAGCATTGAGTGGACGGTCGAAGGCGACAAGTTCGAGTGCCGGCTGAGTCAGCCGGTCACCGATTTCGGCAGCGGCGAATTTGTGCGCCGGGCCGGCGAGCAGGCGATCTTCCGGCTCAAGTCCCATAACCCGATGCTCGGTGGCGGTTCGGCCATTCTGCTGGCGGCCGCCGCGCCTTGGCAGCCGGGACGGGGCGACATCAACCTGGGCTCGGTCAGGCTCGGCAGCGGCGATGTGCTGTTCAACAGCTCTCAGGTCCAGGCAGGCCGCTTGATCAGCGGACTGATGGAAGGGCGCAGCCCGGTGGTACGGCGTAACACTGGGGACGGGCGGGTTTCGGAAGTCCGGCTGCTGCCCGTGCGCTTCAACAAGGCCTTCAGTGATTACCAAGGCTGCGTGGCAAAACTGTTGCCGAAGAATTTCGAGCAGGTCAAGCAATCCCAGATCGGCTTTCCCGGCGAAGGCGTTGAGCTCGATGCCCGGGCCAAGGCTCAGTTGCAGGTGATGATCGACTTCATCAAAGCCGACCCGACCGTCAATCATGTCGAACTCGACGGTCACTCCGACAATAGCGGCAATCGATTGACCAATCGTGAGCTGTCTCGTCGCCGTGCCCTGGCGGTCCAGGACTTTTTCAAGGCCAACGGCTTTCAAGAGTCGCAGATCACCGTGCGGTTCCACGGCGAACGTTACCCCTTGGTGCCCAACACCAGTGCCGCCAACCGGGCCAAGAACCGTCGTGTGGCCGTGCGTCTGGAGCGTGTGGCGGTGCCTGAAGCGCCGGCACCGCAGGCTACACCCGCCGCGCCCCCTGCCAAGGTTCCGGCGCCGAACGCGACACCGGCCAAGCCCACTGCAGCCACCGCAGCGCGAACCTCCTGACCTGTGAGGATCGTCGCGCGGTCGACATAATCTGTCGCTTCGTCGTCATAAGCTGTCGCGCCCCTGTAAATTATCCGCGCTGGACGTTAAACTTCCCGGCTTTCCGTACAACCCGTGGAGTGATGGCATGGCGGACGTAAACAAGGTCGTTCTGGCGTATTCCGGCGGCCTGGACACTTCGGTGATCCTCAAGTGGCTGCAGGACACTTATAACTGTGAAGTGGTGACCTTCACCGCTGACCTGGGGCAGGGCGAAGAAGTCGAGCCTGCACGCGCCAAGGCTCAGGCCATGGGCGTCAAAGAGATCTACATCGATGACCTGCGCGAAGAGTTCGTCCGTGACTTCGTGTTCCCGATGTTCCGCGCCAACACTGTTTACGAAGGCGAGTACCTGCTGGGTACCTCCATCGCCCGTCCGCTGATCGCCAAGCGCCTGATCGAAATCGCCAACGAAACCGGTGCCGACGCCATTTCCCACGGTGCCACCGGCAAGGGCAACGATCAGGTGCGTTTCGAACTCGGTGCCTATGCCCTCAAGCCCGGCGTGAAAGTCATCGCACCGTGGCGCGAGTGGGATTTGCTGTCCCGTGAAAAGCTGATGGACTACGCCGAGAAGCACGCCATCCCGATCGAGCGCCACGGTAAGAAGAAATCCCCGTACTCGATGGATGCCAACCTGCTGCACATTTCCTATGAAGGCGGCGTGCTGGAAGACACCTGGACCGAGCACGAAGAAGACATGTGGCGCTGGACCGTCTCCCCGGAGAAGGCTCCTGACACCCCGCAATACCTGGAGCTGACCTATCGCAACGGCGATATCGTCGCGCTGGACGGCGTGGAAATGAGCCCGGCCACCGTGTTGGCGACCCTGAACCGTATCGGTGGCGAACACGGCATCGGTCGTCTGGACATCGTCGAGAACCGTTATGTCGGCATGAAGTCCCGCGGCTGCTACGAGACCCCGGGCGGCACCATCATGCTGCGTGCTCACCGTGCGATCGAGTCGATCACCCTGGACCGCGAAGTCGCTCACCTCAAAGACGAGTTGATGCCCAAGTACGCCAGCCTGATCTACACCGGTTACTGGTGGAGCCCGGAGCGCCTGATGCTGCAACAGATGATCGATGCCTCCCAGGTCAACGTGAATGGCGTCGTGCGCCTGAAACTGTACAAGGGCAATGTCATCGTCACCGGGCGCAAGTCTGACGACTCCCTGTTCGATGCCAACATCGCGACTTTCGAAGAGGACGGTGGCGCTTACAACCAGGCCGACGCTGCTGGTTTCATCAAGCTCAACGCCCTGCGCATGCGCATCGCGGCGAACAAGGGTCGCAAGCTGTTCTGATCCTTGCTCCATGAAAACGGCCTGCCATGTGCAGGCCGTTTTTTTTGGGGGGACCCTTTCCCCTGTGCTGCGCATTCGTTGTGGCGCTGTCTCCTGACCGCTCATCCATCCTGTCTGTCCGCTAAAGCTTCAGTGCTGTCGCAGCGGCCAATGAGGTAGACGACGATTCGTGTGCGTTCTGCGGCCTGTTTTGCGCGTTTGGATCGATTGCCCTCGGCCAAGCCTTCCGGTGGCCGGGGGATAACCAGAATGACCAGTCGTTGCTGTTTTTTTTGTGGATGAACAGTTATCAGCCATCCTTTGCCCTTGGTCGCCCTGCGGGAAAGCCGTTCGCGCCGACAGCTCGAATCATCCATGATTTTCATGAAGTGTTTGCTCTTGCGAAAATCAGAGGGCGAATATAACGAGCGATAGTTAAAGTTCAGGGTGATGAAAAAAAGAAATAATAGATAGAACGGAAAGCTGATCAGAAACCAAAGATAGTATTCACGGTCCTGATCGTCGAGGAAAGGCAGGGAGATGGCTGCCGAAGTCTCGGACAAAGTTGCGAATATAGCGATTAGTGTCATGGGGTTGGTGATGATTTTTGACGGTTTGTTCATGGTGGATGCTCATAACGTATTCAGACTCGGTGATTGCATTAGAAGGGTGTGAGTAATTGATAAGTTTGCGGTGAAGGTGTTGAACGTGGTGTCTCCTCATAAAAGGGATTGAATAAATTTCGCTTATTCTTTATGTGAATTCAAATCTATTTAAATAAAATCATTGTGGTTGTGTTGGTAAATAATTCAGTTACTTTTTATGAGGCGAGTGTTTTTTCGCTATTTGCGGACGGGGGTGGATGCAGAAAAAATCGCTTGTTTAGAGGGGGTACGGGTTGCCGGATGCATCCATTTGCCTCTGTAAACAAATTTATGGCGCATTATTTCCAAGGGGATTTGTAGGATTTTTCTGTATCGCTTGTAGGTTGCGTCTCTCGGTGCGAGCGGTCAGGGGGGGCGGCATGCCAAGGTAGAATTGACTAGGCTATTGTGCGTGCTCTAAAAATTCGAACAGCGAAGTTGGATTTGCCCATGAATAAAGTGCTGATCGTGGATGATCATCCCGTCATTCGTCTTGCTGTACGTTTGCTAATGGAGCGTCATGGATATGAAGTTATTGCTGAAACCGATAATGGCGTCGATGCGTTGCAACTTTCCCGTGAACTTATGCCTGATATCGTTATTCTGGATATCGGCATTCCGAAACTGGATGGATTGGAGGTCATCGCACGCCTGACCGCCAACCCTTCACCTTTGAAAGTTCTGGTGCTGACTTCCCAAGCACCTGGGCATTTTTCGATGCGCTGCATGCAGACGGGCGCAGCCGGTTATGTGTGCAAGCAGCAGGACCTCACCGAGTTACTCAGTGCAATCAAGGCGGTGCTGTCGGGGTACAGTTATTTCCCCAATCAGGCGCTGCATACGGTGCGTTCGAGTCTGGGTAACGCAAGCGAGTCCGATATGGTCGATCGACTGTCCGGGCGAGAGATGATGGTCTTGCAGCAACTGGCTCGCGGAAAGACCAACAAGGAAATTGCCGATGGGATGTTCTTGAGCAACAAGACCGTCAGTACCTACAAGACACGCTTGTTGTTGAAGCTCAATGCCCGCTCGCTGGTTGATCTGATCGAACTGGCCCAGCGTAACGGGTTAGTGTGAGTTTTTCCGGCTGCGCGTACTCAGTAAAAAGCCTCCATTCGGGAGGCTTTTACGTGTCAGAGGTCAAAGTCGTAATCGGCCAGTTGTTTCTGCAAGCGGCGCTCTTCCAGCAGATTATCAATCGTGCGACGTTTGCTCAGATTGGTTTTCGCTGTTTCGACGACCACAGGTTCCACATCGTCGGCCTCAACGGCGATGAAATCGTCTTCTACATCCAGTTGTTCTTTGTCAGCACTCATGGGATCGACTCCAGGCTTAAACTGCCATTGGCGCTCCTTATATCGATAAACCACGGGCGGGTAAAAAAGATTTTTTCAATCGACAAATCAATAAAAGCAATAGCGCCTCAATCGTCGGAGGTCTTGTGCTTGTATTCGCACAAATCCTCGATTCGGCAGCTGCCACAGCGGGGCTTGCGCGCCAGGCAGACGTAACGTCCGTGAAGGATGAGCCAGTGATGGGAATCGAGTAGAAACTCCTTGGGTACGAATTTCATCAGCTTTTTCTCCACCTCCACCACGTTTTTGCCTGGCGCCAGCCCGGTGCGGTTGCTGACACGGAAAATGTGCGTGTCGACCGCCATGGTCAGTTGGCGAAACGCGGTGTTGAGCACCACATTGGCGGTTTTGCGACCGACCCCTGGAAGCGCTTCCAGCGCTTCGCGAGTCTGTGGGACTTCGCCGTCGTGACGCTCGATCAGCAGGCGGCAAGTCTCGATCACGTTTTTTGCCTTGCTGTTGAACAGGCCGATGGTCTTGATGTACTCGGACAGCCCTTCGACGCCCAGCGCGTGGATCGCCTGCGGCGTGTTGGCCACCGGGAACAGCTTGGCCGTGGCCTTGTTGACGCCGACGTCGGTGGACTGGGCCGATAGAATCACCGCGATCAACAGTTCGAACGGCGAGCTGTAGGCCAATTCAGTCTTCGGTTCCGGGTTGTCTTCGTGCAAGCGACGGAATATTTCCAGGCGTTTTGCGGCGTTCATGGGCGCGGCGTTTCCTCGATCGTTGAAGGGGGGCGGGCGCTCGTCCAGGCTTGACGCGCTGCCAGCAGCAGGCCGAGCAGAATAAATCCGCCAGGGGCGAGCAAGGCCAGTGGTATTACGTTGCCAATCAGCTCGCGCAGGGCGCCCAATGCAATCATCAGCAGGCCGAACAGACCCGCCAGCCGGAGACGCTCGGGCAGGCGCGAGCCGGCGAAGACGTCGTCATGCTCCAGCGCCACGCAGCTCAAAGCGATCCAGCCAATGTAAAGGCTCAGCGACTGATACGTCTGCAGTGCCCAGGCCTGCGCTACCAGACTTGCGCAAGCCGTCAGGGTGGCGGCCAGCACAATGGAGGCGAGCAGTCGCTGAGGCGCTGTCAGGTGGGACCGTAACAGCCCCATGGTCAAACCATGGCCGGCACTGATCAGTGCCCAGGCCAGCCATAAGCCCAGCGCGTTTACCAGCGAATCGCTGGCGCCGACCAAGGGGACGAGCAGCAGGCCGCGGGTCAGGACCAATGGCTTATTCATCAATGATCACTCCGGTCAGTTGAGCCTTATGCTCGTCGAAGTACCGCAGTGCATCGTGAACAGCCTGCAGGACTGATCGGGACGTGACGGTCGCGCCAGCCAGTTGATCGAACTGCCCCTGATCCTTTTTCAGCGCCCAGCTGCTGTCGGTGGGAGCCTGGAGCGACTTACCATTGAAGGTTTGCAGCCAGGGGTTTGGCCAGTCAGCGATGGCCGCGCCCAGGCCGGGCGTTTCCGACTGGCGCAGGGTTTTCACGCCCAGCAACCGCCCCTGCGGGTCGATAGCGACCAGCAATTGGATGCTGCCTTCATAGCCCAGTGCCTGGCTGTGTAGCAACACCGCGCTGGGCAGGCCGGCGCGAGTCGCCAGGTATCCGCCCAGCAGCGTGCTATGGGCCAAGGTCACGGGGGGCGTTACGACAGGTTGCGCCAATGGCTGATTGTCGTATCGGTCGGTCGGTAGCACGTCGAGCAAGGTTCTGTTCGCAAGGTCTTGTTGCTGACCTTTGATGCGCCCTGCGGTGCTGAGCTGAGTCAGGTAAGTGGCCCCAATGCCGAGACCAATCAGCAAAGCCAGGATGGCACCACCACGGTAGTTTTTCATAGGGGCTGCGGCCTGTGTCGCGCTTCGGCGAAGCGCTCCAGCGCGGGCACGCCGAGGTTCATCAGCAGCACCGCAAACGCCACGCCGTCCGGGTAACCACCCCAGGCCCGGATCAGGTAAATCAGCAGTCCCACGCCTGCGCCAAACAGCAGGCGAGCGAGGGGCGCTTTGGCGCCCGAGACCGGTTCGGTCACGATAAAAAATGCACCCAGCATGGTGGCGCCCGTGAGCAGATGAAACAACGGCGAGCCATTGGAGTCGGAGCCCGATCCGTTCCAGCACAACAGGCTGATGATGAACAGGCCGGCGAGCATGCCTACCGGCGCGTGCCAACTGAACACCCGTTGTTGCAGCAGGAACAGGCCGCCGGCCAGAAACGCCAGGTTGACCCACTCGACGCCGCGCCCACCCCAGCGTCCGAACGCTGGGTGGGCGGCGAATAGCTCATCGATGGTCAGGCTTTTGTTGATTCGCAGGCTGTCCAGGGCCGTTGCTCCTGCCCATCCATCAGGCCCAGGGTAAACCCCGAACACCTGTTGCAGGCCGTCGGACAGGCTCATGCCGTGAAGTGCAGGCCATTGATTGAGTTGCTGGGGAAACGCGATGAGCACCAAGGCGTAGCCGAGCATCGCGGGGTTGAATGGATTATTGCCGACACCGCCCCACAGGTGCTTGCCGAACAGCAAGGCGCAAGCCGTGGCTGTGACGGTCAGCCACCAGGGGCAATATGCCGGCAAGGCCAGCGCCAACAGCGTGGCGCTCACCAGCGCGCTGCCATCGTTGAGTGCGGGTTTGAGCGGCCGGCGCCTTAAGCGTAGCGCCAGTGCTTCGACGGCCAGTGCGCTAGGGCCCGCCAGTAACAGGTTGAATACCACGCCCCAGCCATAAAACCAGGTCAACGCCAGAATGCCGGGCAATGTCGCCAGTAGCACCCGCAGCATCGCCTGGCGCAGCCGTTCGTCCATGGGCTCAGGGAGCGACATGAGCATCCACCTGGCGTTCGGCGTCTTTCACCGCTTGCTCCAAGGACTCTACTTGTTCATCCGGCGCCCCTGCGGCCCTGGCCTTGCTGAGTTCGGCGCGACGCATCGCCAATTGGATCTTGGCCCGCTTCAGCTCAGCACTTTGAGTGGGGGCGGGGGTTGAAACAGTGGGCTGTACTGTCCCTTCCAACTGCATCAAGGCTTGTTGCGCTGCTTCGAACTGGCGCTGTAGCACGATCAATTGCGACTGTTGTTCGAAGGTCGGCGGGTGGCCGAATGCTTTCAAGGATTTGTTCAACTGAGCCCGGCTCATCGCCAGGTCGATCTTGGCTTTTTTCAAGGCCGCATCGGCGTTGGCGGCTTTTTGCGCACGTACCCGCTCCAGTGCCGCTTGCACCGGATCGACGGACTGGATTTGGGCCTGGGAGGCGCGCTGTGTACGGGCCAGGCGCTCAGCCAGACGCTGCTCCTCTTCCCGGCGCAGCCGTGCGTTGCGCTGTTCGAAGCGCCGCCGGGCATGATCGCGCTTGGCGGTGCGCGCCTGCTGTTCTTCGATGCTGGAGGCCAGGCCGCCAACCACCGGCACCACGGTTGCCGTGGGCAATGGGTGCATTTCGATGCAATCGACCGGGCAGGGCGCCACACAAAGATCGCAGCCTGTGCATTCGTCGACCAGGACGGTGTGCATCAGCTTCGCCGCACCGACAATCGCATCTACCGGGCAGGCCTGGATGCACTTGGTGCAGCCGATGCATTCGGCTTCGCGAATAAAGGCGATCTGCGCCGGGGCTGAACCACGGCTGGTATCCAGCTCAAGCACAGGTACTTTCATCAGCTCGGCCAGGGCCGCAATGGTTTCACGGCCACCGGGCGGACACTTGTTGATCGGTTCGCCCTGGGCAATACCTTCGGCGTAGGGCTTGCACCCCGGGTGGCCGCACTTGCCGCATTGGGTCTGCGGCAGCAGGGCGTCGATACGTTGAATCAGACTCATGCTTTGACCAGCCCGCGCAATCCAAGAAATGCCACCGCCATGAGCCCTGCGCCGATCAGCTGGATCGGCAGGCCACGAAAGGGCCTGGGGATATCGTTATCGAAGGTGCGCTGACGCAAATCGTCGAACAGGCTCAACACCAGCCAGAAACCCAGGCCGGCGCCCAGGCTCGCGGCGACGGCGAGGCCCAGGCCGTGGTCATCCCGGCTGTTGAGCAGCGTGATGCCCAGTATGCCGGCATTGCCCAGCAGCAGTGGCCACAAACCATCGAAAGGCAGCTTCGGCAGCCAGCGCCCCAGCCAGTGCAGCAACGGCGCAATCAGCAACACGCTCAAGGACAGCCATGCAAACAGGCGCAGCGAGGTCAGATTGGCCGGAACCAGCAGCCAATGATCGATCAGATAACCCAGGGTGCCGACCATCAGCATCAGGCATGTCGTCGCCAGGCCCAGGGCGTGGACTTGCCTTCTTCCATTGGCCGCCAGCAGCGGATTGACGCCCAGCGGCCAATGCAACACGAGGTTGTTGATCAAGGCGGCGCTGAACAGCGTAAGGACGATTTCGGTCATGGGGTGCTGGAACAAGAACCTGTCTTTAGAGGTTAGGCATTATCCGGCACACCGTCAGGGTGGGCCAGATATGAAAATCCCACAGCCGCCTGCCGGGCGACTGTGGGATCGGTACAGCACCGGGTTGCGTTATTTAATCCGCTGGCCCGGCTTGGCGCCGCTATCGGGGCTCAGCAGGTAGATTTCTTCACCGCCGGGGCCTGCCGCCATCACCATGCCTTCGGAGATGCCGAAACGCATTTTGCGAGGCTTGAGGTTGGCGATCATCATCGTCAGCCGGCCTTCGAGCTTGGCCGGGTCCGGATAGGCGCTCTTGATGCCGGAGAACACGTTGCGTTGCTCATCGCCGATGTCCAGCGTCAGGCGCAGCAGCTTATCGGCGCCTTCCACGGCTTCAGCCTTGAGAATCAGCGCCACGCGCAGGTCGATGGCGGCAAAGGCGTCGAAATCGATCTCCGGCGACAGCGGGTCCTTGGCCAGTTCGCCATTGCCGGCAGGGGCGCCGGTGTCGGTCTGGCTGGCGGCCAGGTCTTCTTTCGAAGCGTCGGTCATGGCTTGCACCTTGGTGGCATCAATGCGAGTCATCAGCGGCTTGAACTCGTTCAGTTGATGGTTGCTCAGCAGCGTCCGGTGGTCGTCCCAGGTCAGCGGCGCGACGTTCAGGAACGCCTCGGCGTCGGCGGCCAGCAGCGGCAGCACCGGCTTGAGGAAGATCACCAGTTGGCGGAACAGATTGATACCCAGGGCGCAGATCGCCTGGACTTCGTCCTGCTTGCCTTCCTGTTTGTTCAGTGACCACGGTGCCTTGTCGGCGATCCAGGCATTGGCGCGGTCGGCCAGGGCCATGATCTCGCGCATCGCACGGGCAAAGTCACGGGCCTCGTAGGCATCGGCGATGCTCGGTGCCGCCGCCAGGAAGGCCTCGGTCAGCTCCGGCGCGGCGTTACCGGCCACCAGTACACCGGCGTTGCCTTTGTGGATGAAGCCCGCGCAACGGCTGGCGATATTGACCACCTTGCCCACCAGGTCGGAGTTGACCTTCTGCACGAAATCTTCAAGGTTCAGGTCCAGGTCGTCCACGCCACGGCCGAGCTTGGCCGCGTAGTAGTAGCGCAGGTATTCCGGCGACAGGTGATCCAGATAGGTGCGGGCCTTGATGAAGGTGCCACGGGACTTGGACATTTTCTGGCCGTTGACGGTCAGGTAGCCGTGGACGTTGATGCCGGTCGGCTTGCGGAAACCGGCGCCCTCGAGCATGGCGGGCCAGAACAACGCATGGAAGTTGACGATGTCCTTGCCGATGAAGTGATACACCTCGGCCGTGGAGTCCTTGCCCCAGAACGCGTCGAAGTCCAGCTCAGGCGTACGGTCGCAAAGGTTCTTGAAGCTCGCCATGTAGCCGATGGGTGCATCCAGCCACACGTAGAAATACTTGCCGGGCTCGCCGGGGATTTCGAAGCCGAAGTACGGCGCATCGCGGGAAATGTCCCACTCTTGCAGGCCGGAGTCGAGCCATTCGGCGAGCTTGTTGGCCACCGCGTCGTGCAACGTGCCGCTGCGCGTCCAGGTTTGCAGCATCTGCTGGAAATCCGGCAGCTTGAAGAAGAAGTGCTGGGAGTCCCTGAGCACCGGGGTGGCGCCGGAAATCGCCGATTTCGGGTCTTTCAGGTCGGTCGGTGCGTAGGTGGCGCCGCATTTTTCGCAGTTGTCGCCGTACTGATCCTCGGTGCCGCATTTAGGGCAGGTGCCCTTGATGAAGCGGTCGGCCAGGAACATGTTCTTTTCCGGGTCGAAGTACTGGGTGACCGAACGGGTCGCGATGTGCCCAGCGTCACGCAGTTTCAGGTAGATCTGGCTCGACAGCTCACGGTTTTCTTCGGAGTGGGTGGAGTGGAAGTTGTCGAAGTCCACCAGGAAGTCGGCAAAGTCGGCACTGTGTTCAGCCTGGACGTTGGCGATCAGTTGTTCCGGGGTGATGCCTTCCTTTTCCGCACGCAGCATGATGGCCGAACCGTGGGCGTCGTCGGCGCAGACATAGATGCAGTGGTTGCCGCGATGTTTCTGGAAGCGCGTCCACATATCGGTCTGGATGTATTCCAGCATATGGCCGAGGTGAATCGAACCATTGGCATAGGGCAGGGCGCTGGTGACGAGGATCTTGCGTGGCTCGGACATGGGGCTCGGCTACTTGATGAAACGGAGGTCGGCCACTATAAAGCGCCGGCAGCTTTTTTTCACCCTGTGAGCCTGTTTCCGGATGCTGGCGGGACTTCTGTGGCGAGGGAGCTTGCTCCCGCTG
>NZ_JABWQV010000112.1 GCF_014268615.1 Pseudomonas tehranensis
CCCAGCGGGAGCAAGCTCCCTCGCCACGGTTTTGCGCTCGGCTTGAGGTGTTTTGCCGGAGCAGCAGAATCCGTGTTCCGTTTTCTCCCTTGCTGTGGTATAAAATGCGCCGCTTTCCGGGGATGACCCCGCAAGCTTAAATCCACACACGTGTCGACACGATGACCTGGGTGCCTTCGGCTTATATAGGCCGCTGGTTGGTCATTGGGATACGTGGAGGCCAAACCCGACTTATCAAGGAACTATCATGTCCCAAGTCAACATGCGCGATATGCTGAAGGCCGGTGTGCACTTCGGTCACCAGACCCGTTACTGGAACCCGAAAATGGGTAAGTACATTTTCGGCGCGCGTAACAAGATCCACATCATCAACCTTGAAAAAACCCTGCCGATGTTCAACGAAGCACTGACCTTCGTAGAGCGCCTGGCCCAGGGCAAAAACAAGATTCTGTTCGTCGGCACCAAGCGTTCCGCTGGCAAGATCGTTGCTGAAGAAGCAGCACGTTGCGGTTCGCCGTACGTCGATCACCGCTGGTTGGGCGGCATGCTGACCAACTTCAAGACCATTCGCGCTTCCATCAAGCGTCTGCGTGACCTTGAAGTGCAGTCCGAAGACGGTACTTTCGCCAAGCTGACCAAGAAAGAAGCGCTGATGCGCACTCGCGATCTTGAGAAGCTGGACCGCTCCCTGGGCGGTATCAAGGACATGGGCGGTCTGCCTGACGCACTGTTCGTGATCGACGTTGACCACGAGCGCATCGCGATCACCGAAGCCAACAAGCTGGGTATCCCGGTCATCGGCGTTGTCGATACCAACAGCAGCCCGGAAGGCGTTGACTACATCATCCCAGGCAACGATGACGCCATTCGCGCCATCCAGCTGTACATGGGTTCGATGGCTGACGCTGTTATCCGTGGTCGCAACAATGTTAATGGCGGCACCGAAGTCTTCGCTGAAGAAGCTCCGGCAGCAGCCGCTGAGTAATTGACGCCCTGGCGTTGACTCAGTAAGCAAAAAGGGGGCTTGGCCCCCTTTTTGCCACCTCGAAAACCATTTGTAAGCAGCGCAGCTACAGCATCTGTAACGTGCAGCGGCTAACAAGGGTGGTTCGGGAAGAATTGCACGCCCGTTCAATCGGGTGGAATGGTTGAAAACCTATCCAAGAGGATTTTGAAATGGCAGAGATTACTGCAGCGTTGGTCAAAGAACTGCGCGAGCGTACCGGCGAAGGCATGATGGACTGCAAGAAGGCCTTGACCAAGGCTGGCGGCGACATCGAGAAAGCCATTGATGACATGCGTGCTTCGGGCGCCATCAAGGCTGCCAAGAAAGCTGGCAACGTCGCCGCTGAAGGCGCCATCGCCATCAAGGACGACGGCAAGGTCGCCGTTCTGCTGGAAGTCAACTCCCAGACCGACTTCCTGGCTCTGCAGGATGACTTCAAGGCATTCGTCGCTGCCAGCGTCGAAAAAGCCTTTGCTGACAAGCTGACTGATGTCGCTCCGCTGATCGAAGCGCGTGAAGCTGATCGTCTGGTTCTGGTCGGCAAGACCGGCGAGAACGTCAACATCCGTCGTCTGGCTCGCGTTGAAGGTGACGTGGTCGGTACTTACCTGCACGGCAACAAGATCGGTGTTGCAGTTGTCCTCAAGGGCGGTTCTGTTGAACTGGCCAAGGACATCGCCATGCACGTAGCGGCCAGCAACCCTGAGTTCCTGCTGCCATCGCAAGTTTCCGCTGAAGCCATCGAACGCGAAAAAGCCGTGTTCATGAGCCTCAACGAAGACAAGATGAAAGGCAAGCCAGCTGAAATCGTTGAAAAAATGATTGGCGGCCGCATCAGCAAGTTCCTGGCTGAAGCCAGCTTGGTCGAGCAAGCTTTCGTCAAGGACCCGGAAATCACCGTGGGTGCCCTGGCCAAGAAAGGCGGCGCTGAAATCGTTTCCTTCACTCGCTTTGCGGTCGGTGAAGGCATCGAGAAGCCAGTCGACAACTTCGCTGACGAAGTTGCTGCTCAGGTAGCGGCTGCTTCCAAGCAATAAGACGGTTTTTCTAACTGTCGCCCAGAAGAGGCTGCCCGCTTAACGCGCGCAGCCTCTTTTTGGATGGGGATGCCGATTTATATTGGTTTCCTGTCGGAACTGGCTTACAAAGCCGTGTTTCGATGACGCTGTGTCAGCGTCAAGCTAGAGTGAACCCAGGCTGCAAACAGCCTGAAAGAATTTTCGAAAATACGCCGCAGGAGAGATTCGCAATGGCTCAGCAGGGCAGTGGTTATCAGGCTCGCTATAAACGCATTCTACTCAAGCTTAGCGGCGAGGCCCTGATGGGCTCGGAAGAGTTCGGGATCGATCCGAAAGTGCTGGATCGCATGGCGCTGGAAGTCGGCCAACTGGTCGGTATCGGTGTTCAGGTCGGCCTGGTCATCGGCGGCGGCAACCTGTTCCGCGGCGCTGCGCTGAGCGCGGCCGGGATGGATCGGGTGACGGGCGACCACATGGGCATGCTGGCCACTGTGATGAACGCCCTGGCTATGCGCGATGCGCTGGAGCGTGCCAATATCTCGGCCATCGTCATGTCGGCCATTTCCATGGTCGGTGTGACCGATCACTACGACCGCCGCAAAGCCATGCGCCACCTCAATGCCAAGGAAGTGGTGATTTTTGCCGCCGGCACCGGTAATCCGTTCTTCACCACGGATTCGGCCGCCTGCCTGCGAGCGATCGAGATCGATGCCGATGTCGTGCTCAAGGCAACCAAGGTCGATGGCGTCTATACCGCTGACCCGTTCAAAGATCCGCATGCCGAGAAGTTCGATCATCTGACCTACGATGAAGTACTGGATCGCAAGCTGGGTGTCATGGACCTGACGGCTATCTGTCTGTGCCGCGACCACAAGATGCCGCTGCGCGTCTTTAACATGAACAAGCCCGGCGCCCTGCTGAATATCGTGCATGGCGGCGCCGAAGGAACACTGATCGAGGAAGTACAACAATGATCAACGAAATCAAGAAAGACGCTCAAGAGCGCATGCAGAAATCCGTGGAATCGCTGGCACACAACTTCGGTCGCATTCGTACCGGCCAGGCGCACCCAAGCATTCTCGAAGGTGTGATGGTGCCGTACTACGGCGCTGATACGCCGATCAAGCAAGTGGCCAACATCACCGTCAAGGATGCCCGGACCCTGCAAGTCGTTGCCTTTGAACGCAACATGCTGGGCGCGGTCGACAAGGCCATCGGCAGTGCCGGCCTGAACCTGAACCCGACCAACCTGGGTGAGTTGCTGCTGATTTCCATGCCGGCCCTGACCGAGGAAACCCGTAAGGGCTTCACCAAGCAGGCCCGTGATGTAGCTGAAGACGCTCGCGTCGCCGTGCGTAACATCCGTCGTGATGCCAACAGCCAGCTCAAGGATCTGGTCAAGGAAAAGGAAATCAGTGAGGACGAAGAGCGTCGCGCCGCGGGCGAGATTGATGATCTGACCAAGAAGTACGTGGCTAAGATCGATGCGGATTTGGCGCAGAAAGAAAAAGACCTGATGGCCGTATAAGGGTCTCGTTTTCATGGAAAAGACCAAGCAGGCCGTGCCGTTTGCGATTCCGCGTCACGTGGCGATCATCATGGATGGCAATAATCGCTGGGCCAAGAAGCGCTTTATGCCTGGCGTGGCCGGGCACAAGGCGGGGGTCGATGCAGTTCGCGCGGTCATCGAGGTGTGTGCCGAGGCCGGGGTCGAGGTACTGACCCTGTTCGCCTTCTCCAGTGAGAACTGGCAGCGTCCGGCCGATGAAGTCAGCGCCTTGATGGACCTGTTCCTCAAGGCTTTGCGGCGTGAGGCCAAGCGCCTCAACGACAACAGCATCAGCCTGCGCATCATTGGTGACCGCTCGCGCTTTCATCCCGAGTTGCAGGCTGCGATGCGCGAAGCCGAGGCTGCCACGGCGGGTGCCAATCGGTTTGTCCTGCAAATTGCCGCCAACTATGGCGGCCAATGGGACATCGCCCAGGCCGCCCAGCGGCTGGCGCGGGAGGTCCAGGCCGGTCATCTGCGGCCGGAAGACATCACTCCCGAGCTGCTGCAGACCTGTCTGGCCACCGGTGACTTGCCGTTGCCGGACCTGTGCATTCGTACCGGTGGCGAGCATCGCATCAGTAACTTCCTGCTCTGGCAGCTGGCTTACGCCGAGCTGTACTTCTCCGACCTGTTCTGGCCGGACTTCAAACACGAAGCCATGCGCACGGCGCTGGCCGATTTCGCTTCCCGTCAGCGTCGTTTCGGTAAAACGAGCGAACAGATCGAAGCTGGAGCCCGGGTTTAATGCTTAAACAACGAATCATCACCGCTCTGATCCTGTTGCCCATCGCTCTGGGTGGATTTTTTCTGCTCGAAGGTGCCAGTTTCGCGCTGTTCATCGGGTTGGTCGTGACCTTGGGGGCGTGGGAGTGGGCGCGCCTGGCGGGTTTTCCTGCGCAATCTGCGCGCGTCGCCTATGCCGTGGCCGTGGCGGCGATGCTGTTCGTCATGTACCTGGTGCCGGGGCTCGCGCCCTGGGTACTGGGAGCAGCGGTGTTGTGGTGGGCCACGGCGACCTTCCTGGTGTTGACCTATCCGCAGACCACGCATCATTGGGCAGGCGCTGCCGCGAAGCTGGTGATTGGCCTGCTTATCCTGTTGCCGGCCTGGCAAGGGCTTATCTGGATCAAGCAAGGCCCGTTGGGCAACTGGCAGATCATGGCCGTGATGGTGTTGGTCTGGGGGGCGGATGTCGGTGCCTATTTCTCCGGGCGGGCGTTTGGCAAGCGCAAGCTTGCCCCCAAGGTCAGTCCTGGCAAGAGCTGGGAAGGGGTCTATGGAGGCTTGGCCTTGAGTCTGGTGATCACCGCGGTGGTCGGCGTCGTGCGGGAGTGGAGTGCCGGGCAGTTGCTGATGGGCCTGTTTGGTGCCGCCCTCATCGTGTTTGTATCGGTGGTCGGCGACCTGACCGAAAGCATGTTCAAGCGTCAATCCGGCATCAAGGACAGCAGTAATCTGCTGCCCGGCCATGGTGGCGTGCTGGATCGCATCGACAGCCTGACCGCTGCGATTCCGATCTTTGCCGTGTTGCTGTGGATGGCGGCATCGTGAGTCGTCCTCAACAAATTACCGTCCTGGGTGCTACCGGTTCGATCGGTCTGAGTACACTTGATGTCATCGGGCGCCACCCGGAGCGCTATCAGGTATTTGCCCTCAGTGGTTTTACTCGCTTGAGTGAGCTGCTGGCGCTGTGCATACGCCACACCCCGCGTTTCGCCGTGGTGCCTGAGGCTGGCCTTGCCCGAGCCTTGCAGGACGACTTGCGCGCGGCAGGCTTGCCTACCCGTGTGCTGGTGGGGGAGGAGGGGCTGTGTCAGGTCGCCTCCGATCCTGAAGTCGACGCGGTGATGGCGGCGATTGTCGGCGCGGCGGGGTTGCGTCCGACGCTGGCGGCGGTGGAGGCAGGCAAAAAAATCCTGCTGGCCAATAAAGAAGCACTGGTCATGTCCGGCGCGCTGTTCATGCAGGCCGTGCGCAAAAGCGGTTCGGTGCTGCTGCCCATCGACAGCGAGCACAATGCGATTTTTCAATGCATGCCGCAGGATTTTTCCCGCGGCCTGGGCGCAGTGGGGGTCCGGCGGATTTTACTGACGGCTTCCGGCGGTCCGTTCCGGCAGACTCCGCTGGAAGAGTTGGTGCATGTTTCACCCGAGCAGGCTTGTGCTCACCCGAACTGGTCCATGGGGCGCAAGATTTCCGTGGACTCGGCCAGCATGATGAACAAGGGCCTGGAACTGATCGAGGCCTGCTGGTTGTTCGATGCCAGGCCCTCCCAGGTGGAAGTGGTGATTCACCCGCAGAGCGTGATTCACTCCCTGGTGGATTACATAGACGGTTCGGTGCTGGCCCAATTGGGCAACCCGGACATGCGTACGCCGATCGCCAATGCGCTGGCCTGGCCTACGCGGATTGATTCGGGCGTGGCGCCGTTGGACCTGTTCGCCATTGCCCGCCTGGATTTCCAGGCGCCCGACGAGCAGCGCTTTCCATGCCTGCGTCTGGCGCGGCAGGCGGCTGAGGCAGGCAACAGTGCTCCGGCCATGCTCAATGCTGCCAATGAAGTGGCGGTTGCAGCGTTTCTCGACGGACGTGTCCGTTACCTCGAGATCGCGAGTATCATCGAGGAGGTCTTGAACCTTGAGGCTGTGGTTTCGCTCGATGACCTCGATGCAGTATTCACGGCGGACGCCAGAGCTCGTGAGCTGGCGGGCCAATGGTTGAAGCGCCACGGGCGTTGAGGCTGCGGTACGTTAGCCAGGGTTGTCCTGGACAGGATTGCGGAGAAAACAGATGAGCGCGCTCTATATGATTGTCGGCACCCTGGTTGCATTGGGGGTGTTGGTCACTTTTCACGAATTCGGTCATTTCTGGGTCGCGCGTCGCTGTGGCGTCAAGGTTCTGCGTTTTTCCGTCGGTTTCGGCATGCCGTTGCTGCGCTGGCATGACAAAAAAGGCACCGAATTCGTTGTGGCTGCCATTCCGCTGGGCGGCTACGTGAAAATGCTCGACGAGCGTGAAGGTGAAGTGCCCGTCGATCAGCTCGACCAATCCTTCAATCGCAAGACCGTTCGTCAGCGCATTGCCATCGTGGCAGCGGGGCCGATAGCCAACTTTTTGCTGGCCATGGTTTTTTTCTGGGCCCTGGCCATGCTGGGCAGCGAGCAGGTACGGCCGGTCATCGGCGCGGTTGAGGCGGGTAGCATAGCCGCGCGGGCCGGGCTGGGCGCTGGTCAGGAGATTGTCGCCATCGATGGCGAGCCCACCTCGGGTTGGGCGGCCGTCAATCTGCAATTGGTGCGGCGTCTGGGTGAGAGCGGCTCGCTGCAACTGATGGTGCGTGAGCAGGGCGCCACGACACAGTCGCCTCGCGAACTGGTGCTGGATAACTGGCTCAAGGGGGCCGACGAGCCGGATCCGATCCGTTCCCTGGGTATTCGGCCCTGGCGACCGGCGTTGCCACCGGTGCTGGCCGAGCTTGATCCGAAAGGTCCGGCACAGGCAGCAGGCCTGAAGACCGGTGATCGGCTGCTGGCGCTCGATGGCCTGCCGGTCAGTGACTGGCAGCAGGTGGTCGATTCGGTGCGTGTACGTCCGGATAGCAAAATAGTGCTGCGCGTCGAGCGCGAGGGTGCGCCAATCGACGTCCCGGTCACCCTGGGCGCCCGTGGCGAGAGCAAGGCGCCGACCGGCTATCTGGGGGCCGGCGTCAAGGCTGTCGACTGGCCGCCGGAAATGATCCGCGAGGTCAGTTTCGGCCCTTTGGAGGCGATTGGCGAGGGCGCGCGTCGTACCTGGACCATGAGCATCCTGACCCTCGATTCGCTCAAGAAAATGTTGTTCGGCGAGCTCTCGGTAAAAAACTTGAGTGGACCGATAACCATTGCTAAAGTGGCGGGCGCTTCTGCCCAGTCGGGCGTCGCTGATTTCCTGAATTTCCTTGCTTATCTGAGCATTAGCCTGGGGGTTCTGAATTTGCTGCCCATTCCGGTACTGGATGGGGGGCATCTGTTGTTTTATCTGATCGAGTGGGCGCGTGGTCGTCCCTTGTCGGATAGGGTGCAAGGTTGGGGGATACAGATCGGTATCAGCTTGGTGGTCGGGGTGATGTTGCTTGCCTTGGTCAACGATCTGGGTCGTCTGTAACGCTTCGCTGAATTGCGAATCTGCCGCATTTTGCGGCAGTTTGTTTATTGCCAGTTGGAATAAGAAAGGACTTCATGAAACGTCTGCTGCTAACTGCGGTTCTCACCGTATTGATGATCGCCGAAGTTCACGCCGAGTCCTTCACTATCTCTGATATTCGCGTCAATGGCCTCCAGCGGGTCTCCGCGGGTAGTGTCTTTGGTGCCTTGCCGTTAAACGTCGGCGAGCAGGCGGATGATCGGCGTCTGGTGGAATCCACTCGTGCGCTGTTCAAAACCGGCTTCTTTCAGGATATCCAGCTGGGTCGTGATGGCAATGTACTGGTCATCACGGTAGTCGAGCGTCCATCGGTCGCCAGTATCGAGATCGAAGGCAACAAGGCGATCTCCACTGAAGACCTGATGAAGGGCCTTAAACAGTCCGGCCTGGCCGAAGGCGAGATCTTCCAGCGCGCCACCCTCGAAGGTGTTCGTAACGAGCTGCAACGCCAGTACGTTGCCCAGGGCCGTTACTCGGCCACCGTCGACACCGAAGTGGTGCCGCAGCCACGCAACCGCGTAGGCCTGAAGGTCAACATCAATGAAGGCACCGTGGCGGCGATCCAGCACATCAACGTGGTGGGTAACACCGTTTTCCCTGATGAAGACCTGATCGACCTGTTCGAGCTCAAGACCACCAACTGGCTGTCGTTCTTCAAGAACGACGACAAGTACGCCCGTGAAAAGCTCTCCGGTGACCTGGAGCGTCTGCGTTCCTACTACCTGGACCGCGGCTATATCAACATGGACATCGCTTCGACCCAGGTATCCATCACCCCGGACAAGAAGCACGTCTACATCACCGTCAACGTCAACGAAGGCGACAAGTACACCGTTCGTGACGTCAAGCTCAGCGGCGACCTGAAGGTCCCTGAAGACCAGGTCACGTCGTTGCTGCTGGTGCAGAAGGGCCAGGTGTTCTCGCGCAAGCTGATGACCACCACCTCCGAACTGATCACCCGTCGCCTGGGTAACGAGGGTTACACCTTCGCCAACGTCAACGGCGTGCCGCAACCGCACGATGAAGACCATACCGTCGACATCACCTTCGCCGTGGATCCGGGCAAGCGTGCCTACGTCAACCGCATCAACTTCCGTGGCAACACCAAGTCCGAGGACGAGGTGCTGCGCCGTGAAATGCGCCAGATGGAAGGTGGCTGGGCGTCGACCTACCTGATCGACCAGTCCAAGACCCGTCTGGAGCGCCTGGGCTTCTTCAAGGAAGTCAACGTCGAGACGCCGGCAGTACCGGGCGTCGATGACCAGGTGGATGTGAACTACAGCGTCGAAGAGCAAGCGTCCGGCTCGATCACCGCCAGCGTCGGTTTCGCCCAGAGCGCCGGCCTGATCCTCGGCGGTTCGATCACCCAGAACAACTTCCTGGGTACCGGTAACCGGGTCAGCGTTGGCTTGACCCGCAGCGAATACCAGACCCGCTACAACTTCGGTTTCGTGGACCCCTACTGGACTGCTGACGGTGTGAGCCTGGGCTACAACGCCTTCTATCGCACCACTGACTATGATGAGCTCGATGCTGACCTGACCAGCTATGCGGTCGACAGCATGGGTATCGGCGCGAACGTCGGTTATCCGATCAGTGAGACCTCGCGTCTGACCTTTGGTCTGACCGCCCAGGCGGACAAGATCAATACCGGCCTCTATACCGTTGACGAGATCTTCGACTTCGTAAACAAGGAAGGCGACAACTACCTGAACTTCAAGGCGTCCGCCGGCTGGTCCGAGTCGACCCTGAACAAAGGCGTGCTGGCGACCCGCGGCCATTCCCAGAGCCTGGTACTGGAAGCCACCACCCCTGGCAGCGACCTGTCGTTCTTCAAACTCGACTACCGTGGCCAGTTGTTCCAGCCGCTGAGCGACAACTACACCATGCGCCTGCATACCGAGCTGGGTTACGGTGACGGTTACGGTTCGACTGAAGGCCTGCCGTTCTACGAGAACTACTATGCCGGTGGTTTCAACTCGGTACGTGGCTTCAAGGACAGCACCCTGGGTCCTCGCAGTACGCCAAGTCGCGGCGTAAGAGAAACGGGTAACGCCGGTACCGCGCTTGACCCGGACCAGGATCCACTGCCATTTGGTGGTAACGTTCTGATCCAGGGTGGTGTCGAACTTCTGTTCCCGATGCCGTTCGTCAAGGACCAACGCTCCCTGCGTACCTCGGTATTCTGGGACGTGGGTAACGTATTCGATTCCAAGTGCGAGACCACCACCAACACCAACGGCACCAAGTCCAACACTCAGTGCAACGACATCGGCCTGAGCAACCTGGCAAGTTCCGTGGGCGTGGGTGTGACCTGGGTCACCGCGCTGGGGCCTTTGAGCTTCGCCCTGGCGATGCCGATCAAGAAACCGGATGACGCTGAAACCCAAGTGTTCCAATTCTCCCTCGGCCAGACGTTCTAAGCGTCTGACCCAAGATAACGACAATGGATTTTGTAGGAGTACATCGTGCGTAAGTTGACTCAATTGGTTCTCCTGGCGACCTTGATGGTCGCAGGTCCGGCTTTTGCCGACATGAAGATCGCCGTACTGAACTATCAGATGGCCCTGCTGGAATCCGACGCGGCGAAGAAATATGCCGTGGATGCCGAGAAGAAGTTCGGCCCACAACTGACCAAGCTCAAAGGCCTGGAGAGCAGCGCCAAGGGTATCCAGGATCGCCTGGTCTCCGGTGGCGACAAAATGGCCCAGGGCGAGCGTGAGCGTCTGGAACTCGAGTTCAAGCAAAAGGCCCGTGACTTCCAGTTCCAGTCCAAGGAACTGAACGAAGCGAAAGCGGTTGCCGACCGCGAGATGCTCAAGCAGCTCAAGCCAAAGCTCGACAGGGCAGTGGAAGAAGTCATCAAGAAAGGTGGTTTTGACCTGGTGTTCGAGCGTGGCGCAGTGATTGATGTCAAACCTCAGTACGACATCACGCGCCAGGTTATCGAGCGCATGAATCAGCTGAAGTAATCCATGACAGCGACTATCAAGCTCGGCCAGTTGGCCGAGTTCCTTGGCGCCACCCTGCGTGGCGACCCGGAGAAGGTCATCACTGGGCTAGCCACTTTACAAGAGGCTGGCCCAGCTCAGTTGAGCTTCCTGGCAAATCCTCAATATCGCAAATACCTGGCTGAAAGCCGGGCCGCCGCGCTGTTGCTCAAGCCCGCCGATGCCGACGGGTTTGCAGGCGATGCGCTGATCGTGCCGGATCCCTACCTGGCGTATGCGCGGATTTCCCATCTGTTCGACCCCAAACCCAAGTCGGCCTCCGGTATCCATCCCAGCGCGGTCATTGCGGCGGATGCGGTGGTTGATCCCACGGCCAGCGTCGGTCCTTTTGTCGTCGTCGAAAGCGCGGCGCGGATCGGTCCGGGCGTCACGCTGGGTGCCCATTGCTTCATAGGCGCGCGCTGCGAGATCGGTGAGGGTGGCTGGCTGGCTCCGCGGGTCACGTTGTATCACGACGTGCGTATCGGCAAGCGCGTGGTGATCCAGTCGGGCGCGGTATTGGGCGGTGAAGGGTTCGGTTTTGCCAAGGAGAAGGGGATCTGGCAAAAGATCGCCCAGATCGGCGGTGTTACTGTCGGCGATGACGTGGAAATCGGCGTCAACACCGCGATCGACCGGGGTGCCCTGGCTGATACGGTCATCGGCAACGGCGTCAAGCTCGACAACCAGATCCAGATCGCCCACAACGTCCAGATCGGTGATCACACCGCCATGGCCGCCTGCGTAGGCATCTCCGGCAGCACCCGGATCGGCAAGCACTGCATGCTCGCCGGTGGCGTGGGGCTGGTGGGACACATTGATATTTGTGACAACGTATTCCTCACCGGAATGACCATGGTGACCCATTCGATCACCGAGCCGGGGGCTTATTCTTCCGGTACGGCGATGCAACCGGCGGCCGAATGGCGCAAGAGCGCGGCCCGAATCCGCCAGCTCGATGACATCGCGCGGCGTTTGCGTCAGTTGGAAAAGCGTGTAGGGGACGTGACCCCTGACGGTAATGCTTCATCAGATGGCTGATACCATTTCCATATCAAGTGTGCACAGCCGCTAGACTGCCTCCTTGATTTGCTAGAGGGGCGCGCGTCGATCGTGCGCTTCCAATCTTTACATAGGCTTCCCCCCGAAATGATGGACATCAACGAGATTCGCGAATACCTGCCTCACCGTTACCCGTTCCTGCTGGTGGACCGGGTGGTGGAACTTGACGTTGAAGGCAAGCGGATTCGCGCCTACAAGAATGTCAGCATCAACGAACCGTTCTTCAATGGTCACTTCCCCGCGCATCCAATCATGCCCGGCGTGCTGATCATCGAGGCAATGGCTCAGGCTGCCGGGATCCTTGGTTTCAAAATGCTCGACGTGAAGCCTGCCGACGGCACGCTTTACTACTTCGTCGGCTCCGACAAGCTGCGTTTTCGCCAGCCGGTCACCCCGGGCGATCAACTGATCCTCGAAGCCACGTTCATCAGTTGCAAGCGCCAGATCTGGAAGTTCGAATGCCAGGCTTCGGTCGACGGCAAGCCGGTCTGCTCCGCTGAAATCATCTGTGCGGAACGCAAACTATGAGTTTGATTGACCCTCGCGCAATCATCGATCCGGCGGCAGTCCTGGCCGCCGATGTCGAGGTCGGCCCATGGTCGATCATCGGCCCAGGTGTGGAAATCGGCGAGGGTACGGTGATCGGGCCCCATGTAATTCTCAAGGGTCCGACCCGGATCGGTCGGCACAACCGCATCTACCAGTTTTCTTCGGTAGGCGAGGACACGCCCGATCTCAAGTACAAAGGTGAAGAAACCCGTCTGGTCATTGGCGATCACAACGTGATCCGCGAAGGCGTGACGATTCACCGTGGCACCGTTCAGGATCGTTCCGAAACGACCCTGGGCAACCATAACCTGATCATGGCCTACGCCCATATCGGTCATGACAGCGTCATTGGCAACCATTGCATCCTGGTCAACAACACCGCGTTGGCTGGCCACGTGCATGTGGACGACTGGGCGATCCTGTCCGGTTTCACCTTGGTCCATCAATATTGCCATATCGGCGCCCACAGCTTCTCGGGCATGGGCACTGCCATCGGCAAGGACGTGCCCGCCTATGTCACCGTGTTCGGTAACCCGGCCGAAGCCCGCAGTATGAATTTCGAAGGCATGCGCCGTCGTGGTTTTAGCGAAGAGGCGATCACGGCATTGCGGCGCGCCTACAAGGTTGTGTACCGCCAGGGGTTGACCGTCGAACAGGCCCTTGTCGAGCTGGCCGAGGCTTCGGCGCAGTTCCCGGAAGTCGCGATATTCCGTGACTCCATCCAGTCCTCGACTCGCGGCATCACTCGCTAACCATGGCTAACTTGCGTATAGCACTGGTGGCGGGAGAGGCTTCCGGTGACATTCTGGGTGCCGGTCTGATGCGCGCGCTCAAGGCGCAGCACCCAGCAGTGGAGTTCATCGGTGTCGGTGGGCCCTTGATGCAGGCCGAAGGGCTGACGTCATATTTCCCCATGGAACGCCTGTCGGTGATGGGGCTGGTTGAAGTGCTCGGACGCCTGCGCGAACTGCTGGCTCGCCGCAAGAAGCTGATCGCGACCCTGATCGACGAAAAACCGGATGTGTTCATCGGCATCGATGCGCCGGATTTCACTCTCAATATCGAACTCAAGTTGCGTCAGGCCGGTATCAAGACGGTGCACTACGTCAGCCCCTCGGTCTGGGCCTGGCGGCAGAAGCGCGTGTTGAAAATCCGCGAAGGCTGCGACCTGATGCTCACGCTGCTGCCGTTCGAAGCCCGATTCTACGAAGAGAAGGGCGTGCCGGTGCGGTTTGTCGGCCATACCCTGGCCGATACCATTCCCCTGGAAGCGGATCGTGACGCGGCGCGTCAGGCGTTGGGCTTGCCCGACGGCCCGCTGGTGGCCTTGATGCCTGGTAGCCGTGGCGGCGAGGTGAGCCGCCTGGGAGGCTTGTTCTTCGACGCCGCCGAGCGTCTGCGCGCGCTGCGTCCCGGCGTGCGTTTTGTTCTGCCCTGTGCCAGCCCGCAGCGACGGGTTCAGCTTGAAGCGCTGCTGGCCGGGCGCGATCTGCCTGTCACATTGCTCGATGGCCGCTCTCATCTCGCACTGGCTGCGTGTGACGCCGTGTTGATTGCGTCCGGCACTGCTACCCTTGAAGCGTTGTTGTATAAACGCCCGATGGTGGTCGCCTATCGCCTGGCGCCGTTGACGTTCTGGATCCTCAAACGCATGGTCAAGAGCCCTTACATCTCCTTGCCCAATCTCTTGGCCCAGCGCTTGCTGGTGCCTGAATTGCTGCAGGACGAGGCAACCGCCGATGCACTGGCCCGTACGCTGTCGCCCTTGATCGACGGTGGCCAGGAACAGACCCGGGGCTTTGACGAAATCCACCGTACCTTGCGCCGCGATGCCTCCAATCAGGCCGCCGACGCAGTATTGACCCTGATCGGCGCCAAATCATGAGTCACGTGAAATTGCAGATGGGCCTGGACTTCAATCTGGTGGCTGAAGTCGAAGAGCTGGTGGCCGGTGTTGATGAGGTCGGCCGTGGCCCGCTGTGCGGTGCAGTGGTCACGGCAGCAGTGATTCTCGACCCGAACCGGCCCATTCTGGGCCTCAATGACTCCAAGAAGCTCACCGAAGCCCGTCGCGAAAAGCTCTACGACGAAATCTGTGAGAAAGCCCTGAGCTGGTGCATTGCCCGGGCTGAAGTGGAAGAGATCGACGAGCTGAATATCCTGCACGCCACCATGCTTGCGATGCAGCGTGCCGTGGAAGGCCTGCACATCACCCCGAAACTGGCGATGATCGATGGCAATCGCTGTCCGAAGCTATCTATGCGCGCCGAAGCTGTCGTTCAAGGGGACGGCAAGGTGCCGGCCATTGCGGCGGCATCGATTCTGGCCAAGGTCAGCCGTGACCGGGAAATGAGTGCCTTCGAGTTGATCTATCCGGGCTACGGCATCGGCGGCCACAAGGGTTACCCGACGCCCGTTCATCTGGAGGCCCTGGCGCGCCTTGGGCCAACACCCATCCATCGGCGCTCGTTCGCGCCGGTGCGGCAGGCTTATGAAGCACGTGAAGGGCTGATGGAGCGCTCGCCCATCAAGGGAACCCCGGCCCTGTAGGAGCTGCCGCAGGCTGCGATCT
>NZ_JABWQV010000113.1 GCF_014268615.1 Pseudomonas tehranensis
GCAGCCTCGCTTCGCTCGGCAGCTCCTACAAGCCTGTCCACTCGCTGACAAACTCTGCCGTTTCCGCCTTCGGCGCCGTGCGCGCTTCTTTCTGCGGCGTCCCCAGGTAGAGAAAACCGATCACCTCTTCCCCGTCCTCAAGGCCCAGCCCCTTGGCCACATGAGGTGAATACGCCAGCTCACCGGTACGCCAGACTCCGCCCACCCCTTGGGCATACGCCGCCAACAGGATTGCATGGGCCGCGCAGCCGGCCGCCAGCATTTGTTCGGACTTGGGGATTTTGAAATGGTCCTGCAACCGTGCAATCACCACCACGACCAGCGGCGCGCGCAACGGGCCGTTGAGCGCTTTCTCCACGACCGCTTCGGCTACCAGCGGATCATTGAACCGTGCCGCTTCGGCCAGGAGCTCGCCCATGCGATGACGCGCCTGCCCTTCGACCGTCAGAAAACGCCATGGCCGCAACTGGCCATGATCCGGAGCCCGCATCGCAGCGGCAAACATGACCTCGCGCTGTTCAGCGGTAGGCGCCGGGTCCACCAGGCGCGGGACGGAAACACGGTTGAGCAAAGCGTCGAGAGCCTGCATCGGCCACCTCCTGAAAAAATGTCCCGCTATTCTAGTGGCTTGTACGGCGAGTTCGTTAGCTCAAATTCCGCGACCAGACGTCCATTGCGCAGACCACTGGCCTCACGCGCCACCGGGTGCCGGTTTACATGCCGCTTGTCGCGGGTAGAATGACGCCCTTCCCTTTCAGCCCGAGCGGACTTCATGGCGTTGCCGACCCTACGGATCATTGGTTTCATCATCGGCATCTTCCTGATCACCCTGGCGATCTCCATGGTCGTGCCCATGGCCACCTTGCTGATCTTCGAGCGCACCAACGACCTCCCGTCGTTCCTCTGGTCGAGCATGATCACTTTTGTCGCCGGCCTGGCCCTGGTCCTGCCCGGACGCCCGGAACACGTGCATCTGCGCCCCAGGGACATGTACCTGCTGACCGTCAGCAGTTGGCTGGTGGTGTGTATCTTTGCCGCGTTGCCGTTCCTGCTTACCCAGCACATCAGCTATACCGACTCGTTCTTCGAAAGCATGTCCGGAATCACCGCCACCGGCGCCACGGTCCTGAGCGGTCTGGACAACATGTCCCCCGGCATCCTGATGTGGCGGTCGTTGTTGCACTGGCTCGGCGGGATCGGCTTCATCGCGATGGCGGTGGCGATCCTGCCACTGTTGCGCATCGGTGGCATGCGGCTGTTCCAGACCGAATCCTCCGACCGCTCAGAGAAAGTCATGCCCCGCTCCCACATGGTGGCGCGGCTGATCGTGGCGTCCTATGTGGGCATCACCATTCTCGGCACCCTCGCACTGTGGTGGGCGGGGATGAGCCTGTTCGATGCCATCAACCATGCAATGTCGGCGATTTCCACCGGTGGATTCTCGACGTCGGACAAATCCCTGGCCAAATGGACCGAGCCGGCGGTGCACTGGGTCATTATCGTTATCATGATTCTCGGTAGCCTGCCATTTGCCTTGTACGTCTCGACGCTGCGGGGCAATCGCCGGGCGCTGATCAAGGACCAGCAGGTCCAAGGCCTGCTGGCGGTGCTGCTGGTGACCTGGGTGGTGCTGGGCACCTGGTACTGGGCGACTACCGACCTGCACTGGCTGGAGGCCCTGCGGCACGTGGCGATGAACGTGACGTCGATCGTCACCACCACCGGTTTCGCCCTGGGGGACTACAGCCTGTGGGGCAATTTCTCGCTGATGTTGTTTTTTTACCTGGGGTTCATCGGTGGCTGTTCAGGTTCGACGGCCGGCGGGATCAAGATCTTCCGCTTCCAGGTCGCCTACATCCTGCTCAGGGCCAACCTCAAGCAACTGATTCACCCGCGCGCGGTGATCAAACAGAAGTACAACGGCCACCGCCTCGACGAAGAAATCGTGCGCTCGATTCTCACCTTCTCGTTCTTCTTCGCCATCACCATCTGCGTGATCGCCCTGCTGCTCTCGCTATTGGGGGTGGAATGGATGACAGCCCTGACCGGCGCCGCCAGCACCGTGTCCGGCGTTGGCCCAGGACTTGGCGAGACCATCGGCCCGGCCGGCAATTTTGCCCCGCTGCCGGATGCGGCCAAATGGATTCTGTCGGCTGGCATGCTGCTGGGCCGACTGGAGATCATCACCGTGTTCGTGCTGTGTATCCCGGCGTTCTGGCGTCACTGACCGGCCTGGCCGTTTGACCGCGCCCGGTATTCGCCGGGCGTCGTGTCGAACCAGCGTCGAAAGGCCCGGAAAAAATTGCTCGGGTCGGCGAAGCCCAGCAGATAGGCGATTTCCAGCAGGGTCAGGGCCGGCTGCGCCAGGTACTGTTCGGCCAGTTCGCGGCGGGTGTCATCGAGCAGGCTCTGGAAACTGGTGCCCTCTTCCTGCAAGCGTCGCTGCAAGGTGCGCTGGGACAGGTGCAGCGTCTGCGCCACCACGTCACGCTTAGGCTCGCCCCGTGGCAGCAGCCGGCACAACACTTGCCGGGTCTGGTGGGTCACGCGGCTTTCGGAAAAACGCGCCAGGTATTCACCGGCAAACCGGTCGTGGAGCTGCGCCATGGCCTCGTTGGCGGTGGGTAACGGCGCCTCCATGTCGCTACGCTCGAAGATCAACGCGTCGTAGGGTGCGCCGAATACCAGCGGCGCGGGAAACGCCTGCTGGTAAGGTGCCAGATCAACCGGTTCGGCGCCCTGGAACAACACCTTCATCGGGTGCAGCGTGCGTCCGGTCAACCAGTTGCACATGGCCAGCGCACAGGCCAGGGAAGCCTCGGCGCTTTGACGGGTGGGTGGGAGGTGATCGCCATGCACAGTCAACACCAATCCGTAGCCCCCCTCCATCTGACGAAAGCTCAGGTCGGCGCTTTCAGCGATGATCCGCTGATAACGCACGAGCCGCTGAAAACCCTCGACCAGCGTGCGGCTGGACATCAAGGCATACCCGACCACGTGAAACGACGCCGGGCGCACCACTTTACCCATGTTCAAGGCGATGGCCGGGTTGCCCGACAACTCCACAGCTCGTTGCCAGAGGCGGGTCATCGAATCTTGGGGGAAACGTGCATCCGGATCTTCCAGCGCGTCATAGTCCAGCCCCAGCTGTTTGAACAGCATCCGACAATCCAGGCCGTCCATTTCCAGTGCCTTGACAATCCCCATCGCCCAGCTTGAAGAAGTCGTTCGTTCGCTCATGACGTTTTACTTGCATGACGAGCCGCAGGGTACGGCTGGATTTGCGAAGGATACTAAAGTGGCGCCCATTGTCACTGGTCGTTGCAAGTGATCGCTCTAGACTTCAATCAAACCGTTGGTCGCCCAGAATCAACAGAACAATAACCACAGAGCCCGCAGTCGTGGAAAACACCAGACGCTTCAATACGTTCGCTGAGTTCTATCCCTATTACCTCAGCGAACACAGCAACAGCACCTGCCGGCGCTTGCACTTTATCGGCACCTCCCTGGTCATCCTGATTGTTGCCCTGGCTCTGATCGTCGGCAACGGCTGGTGGCTGATCGTCTTGCCCATTGCCGGCTACGGCTTTGCCTGGGTCGGGCATTTCTTCTTTGAAAAGAACCGTCCCGCCACGTTCCAGCACCCGTTCTACAGCCTGCTCGGCGATTTTGTCATGTACCGCGACATGCTGCGGGGCAAGGTAGCGTTCTAGCCACTCTCAAAGGACTGCCCATGAACTCCCAAGCGCGCTTTACCCACATGAAGGACGGTACTGAGGAAGACTGGGCAATCATCGCCGCCGACTTCAGCGCCTATGCCCGGCAATTACCGGGTCGGATCCTGACCCATTTGAAGTTGCTGGACGGCGATTTCGGCGGTTTTCCGGTGGATCGCCTGACCCATTCCCTGCAAACCGCCACCCGTGCCTATCGTGACGGACGGGACGAGGAATATGTGATCTGCGCCTTGCTTCACGACATCGGCGACACCTTGGGCAGCTACAACCACCCGGACATTGCCGCCGCCATCCTCAAGCCGTTCGTCAGCGCCGAAAACCTGTGGATGGTGGAGAAACACGGGATATTCCAGGGCTATTACTTCTTCCACCACCTGGGCATGGACCGGCACCTGCGCGAGCAATTCAAAGCGCATCCCCAATACCAGGCGACCATTGATTTCTGCGCCCGATACGACGCCGCGGCGTTCGATGCCGAGTACGACACCCTGCCGTTGAGTTTCTTCGAGCCGATGCTCGAAAGGCTGTTTGCCGCGCCGAAGCAGTCGATCTACAAGGCAGCGATGGCTGAACAGATTTAAGCCTGACTGATTGCTGGGGACCGCTGCGCGGTCCATCGCGGGCAAGCCTTGCTCCCACAGGTATTCACAGCCTGTGATAGCAAGCACCTCCTGTGGAGCAAGGCTTGCTCCTACAGGTATTCACAGTCTGTGAGAGCAAGCATCTCCTGTGGGAGCAGGCTTGCTCCTACAGGTATTCACAGTCTGTGAGAGCACGCACCTCCTGTGGGAGCAAGGCTTGCCCGCGATGGCGTCAGATCGGCTCATGCCGGTTCGGTGACTTTCAACTCCGCCTTGAGCAGCGCTTCCCGCGCTTGGGCATCGGCCAACCGATACAACTCGATCGACCCGTCCCAATGCTCGATCAGCGCCGTGCATGACTCGACCCAATCGCCACAATTGAGATACTCCACCTCGCCCACCCTGCGCATCTCGGCATGGTGGATGTGCCCGCACACCACGCCGTGCAGCTCACGCTTCACACATTCATGGGCGATGGCTTCTTCAAAATCACTGATAAAGCTGACCGCCGTCTTGACCTTGTGCTTGAGGTACGCCGACAACGACCAGTAACCGTAGCCATAACGGGCCCGCCAATGGTTGAGCCAGCGATTCAGGGTCAGGGTGAACTCGTAGGCCGAATCGCCCAGGAATGCCAGCCAACGGTGGTACCGGGTGATGACATCGAACTGATCGCCATGGATCACCAGCAAATGCCGGCCGTCTGCGGTGACGTGCACCGCTTCGTCCACCAATTGGATATTGCCCAGAATCAGCTTGGAGTAACGCCGCAGGAACTCGTCATGGTTGCCGGTGACGTAGATCACCTCGGTGCCGCGCTTGCTCATGGTCAGCAAGCGACGAATGACGTTGGTGTGAGCCTGTGGCCAGTACATCCCGCCGCGCAGCTTCCAGCCGTCGATGATGTCACCCACCAGGTAGATCTTGTCAGTATGGTAGCCCTTGAGAAACTGCGACAAATGCTCGGCCTGGCAGTCCCGGGTGCCCAGATGCACATCGGAAATCCATAGGGTGCGAACACGCTGTTTGCGGCTGGGTCTGGCGAGCTCGGCGCTGGTCATGGGCAACCCTCTGATCGTTTTAGCCACTGTGCCTGCCTGCGGTTAATACCCCATGACAAAAACAAGTCCGTTACATGACAGCGCGAAGCTGCGTGGCCTCGGTGTATGCTGACGGCCTGCCCCGGGAGACCGAGATGAGACCGATCCTCACGCTACGCCAGTACAGCCACGACCTGATTGTCCACAGCCACGACCACGCCCAACTGGTGTTCGGGTTGTCCGGCCTGTTGGATTTCGAGGTCGAAGGTTGTGGCAGCCAGGTCGTGCAGCAGAGCTTCGTGGTGATACCGGCCGGCGCCCATCACGCCTGCGGCAGCCCCCGTGGCAGCCGTTGCCTGGTATTGGATGTGCCGGGCGATGACTGGATCGGGCAAGCCTTGGGTGATCACGCCGACGCCAGCCGCCGATTGCTCGACAATACCGCTCGCAGGCCCCTGGATGCGGGGCAAAGCCAGTTGGTCAACTGGCTGGCGGGCAGTCCGGTGGACGACCCACTGATTGCCCAACAAGGGGCGGTGCTGCTCCTGGCCAGCCTCAACGGCTCTGGTCAGGACACAATCGGTGGCCGGCGCCTGCCCTATGCGGCGCTCAACGCCCACATTGACCAGTACGCCGCTTATCCGCTGCAAGTGGCGGACCTGGCCCAGGTCGCCGGGCTCTCCAGTGCCCGCTTGCATGCACGTTTCGTCGCCGAATGCGGGCAAACCCCGATGGACTACATCCGCAGCCGCCGTCTACACAAGGCGGTAGGACTGCTGCGTGACTCACAACTGCCCATCGGTGAAATTGCCCACCGGGTCGGCTATAGCTCGCAAAGTGCGTTTGCCGCCGCAGTGCTGCGCGAATTCGGCGCTTCACCGGGCAAGCTGCGGCGCCAGCGCTAGCTTCGCGCTAAAAAACGCTAGGATCGCGACAGACAGGAACGGCCGGTAACGGGTTCAATACCCTGACGCTCAACCGTTGGACAAGGATCGCAATGACTCCCCGTACCGCCCTCGGCGCCCTGCACATTGGCGCACTCATGTTTGGCCTGACCGGTGTGTTCGGCAAGCTCGCCGCCGCCTCGCCAGCGGTCATCGTGTTCGGTCGCGCCGTATTCGCGGTGCTGGCCCTGGCAGTTTTTGCCCGTTTCGCCAGCAGCGCCCGCTGGCACAAGCTCCACGCACAGGACGTTCGACGCTTGCTGCTGGGCGGCCTACTGCTCGCCGGCCACTGGGTGAGCTTCTTCATCGCGGTGAAAGTCGCCGGCGTGGCGATCGCCACGTTGGGCTTTACCAGTTTCCCGGCCTTCACGGTGCTGCTCGAAGGGGTGATTTTCCGCGAGCGGATCCGCGTCAATGAAATCCTGCTGGTGGTATTGGTGAGCATCGGCCTCGTGCTGGTCACACCGCACTTCGACCTGGCCAGCGGCGCCACCACCGGCCTGCTGTGGGCCGTGCTTTCGGGCTTGCTGTTCTCCCTGCTTTCGCTGGTCAACCGCGCCGGTTCCACACGGGTGCCGCCGGTACAGGCCGCTTTGTGCCAGAACCTGGTGGTCGGGTTTTGCCTGTTGCCAATGGCAGCGCCACAACTGATTGACGTGCGCCCTGTCGACTGGCTGTGGATCGCCCTGCTGGGGGTGTTCTGCACCGGCCTGGCCCACAGCCTGTTCGTCGCCAGCCTGGCGGTGATCAAGGCCCGCACGGCGGCGGTGGTGTTTGCCATGGAGCCGGTCTATGGCATCACCATGGCCTGGTTGCTATTCGATGAAAATCCCACATTGCGCATGCTGCTGGGTGGCGCGCTGATCATCGTTGCGATCGTGGTGTCGAGCCAACTCAGTGGCGGCACAAAGAAACCGGGTGTAGGCGCCCAAGCCACGTCTCACTGAACCCGGTCGTTATGGCCCAGATCCCGCTCCGGGTCGATCCGGTCACGGACCCGCTGCTTGAGAACCTTGGCCTCGGGAAAACCACCATCGGCCTTGCGTTCCCAGATCTGCGTGCCGTCGCAACTGATGTGAAACACCCCACCCGTGCCCGGCACCAAAGACACTTTGCCCAAATCGTCGCTAAACGTGCTGAGCAGCTCCTGAGCCAGCCAGGCGGCGCGCAGCAGCCACTGACATTGAGTGCAATAGGTAATGACGACTTCCGGTTTGTGTTCGGTCATTGCGGGGGAACTCCTGGGGGCAAAGGCATCGCTATAATACCTGCCTTTGATCGCCCGCCCCGAGATTGACGATGCGCCGCCTGCTGCCTTGCCTGCTTCTGTTACTGCTGCCCTTGTTCGCCGACGCCGCTCAGGCCCCTCGTCCGAAAGTCGGCCTGGTACTGTCCGGCGGCGCCGCCCGGGGCCTGGCCCACATCGGGGTGCTCAAGGCTCTGGAGGAGCAAGGCATCCAGATCGACGCCATCGCCGGCACCAGCATGGGCGCCGTGATCGGCGGGCTGTATGCCTCGGGCTACAAAATCGACGAGCTGGAAAAACTCGCCCTGGGCATCGACTGGCAACAGGCCCTGTCCGACGCCCCGCCGCGCAAGGATGTGCCGTTCCGGCGCAAGCAGGATGACCGGGACTTTCTGGTGAAACAGAAACTGAGCTTTCGCGACGACGGCAGCCTCGGCCTGCCCTTGGGCGTTATCCAGGGGCAGAACCTGGCCCTGCTGCTCGAAAGCCTGCTGGCCCACGCCAGCGACACCCGGGATTTCGACAAACTGCCAATCCCGTTTCGCGCCGTGGCAACCGACATCGCCAGTGGCGAGAAAGTGGTGTTTCGCAAGGGCCACCTGCCCAAGGTGATCCGCGCCAGCATGTCGATTCCGGCAGTGTTCGCGCCGGTGGAACTGGACGGTCGATTGCTGGTAGATGGCGGCATGACCGACAACATCCCGCTGGATGTAGCCCGGGAAATGGGTGTGGACATGGCCATCGTGGTGGACATCGGCACCCCGCTGAGCACCCGCAAGCAATTGGTCACGGTGATCGACGTCCTGAACCAGTCGACCACCTTGATGACCCGGCGCAACTCCGAAGAACAATTGGCAACGCTCAGAGAAGACGATGTGCTGATCCAGCCGGCACTGGCGAGCTTCGGCGCCACAGACTTTGGCCGTGCCCAGGAGATGATCGACGCCGGTTACCGTGCCACCCAAATACTCGAGGCTCGCCTGGCGCACCTGCGCCCCACGGAACCGGCCGACCCCGAACTCGTGGCAGCGCGCACCCCGAGTGAGCGCACACCGGTCATCACCGCCATTCGCGTGGAGAACGACTCGAAAGTCGGCGACGATGTGATTCGCTATTACGTTCGCCAGCAAGTCGGCGAGCCACTGGACCTGGGTCGTTTGCAAACCGATATGGGCACGTTGTACGGGCTGGATTACTTCGAGCAGGTGCAATACCGCGTCGTGCACAAGGCCCCGGAGCATACGCTGGTCATCAGTGCCCGGGGCAAACGCACCGGCACCGATTATCTGCGGCTGGGGTTGAGCCTGTCGGACGACATGCGCGGCGACAGCGCTTTCAACCTCGGCGCCAGCTATCGGGTCAATGGCATCAACCGCTTGGGCGCGGAGTGGCTGACCCGGGCGCAGATCGGCGGCAAGCAGGAACTGTACAGCGAGTTCTACCAGCCGCTGGATGTCGGCTCGCGCTACTTCATCGCACCCTACGGGCAATTCGAATCCCGCAACGTGGAGTCCATCCTGGACAACGATCCGGTGGCCCAGTACCGCGTCGAGCGTTATGGCTTCGGCTTGAACCTGGGCCGGCAGATCGGCAACAGCGGCGAAATCCGTTTCGGTGTCGGCCAAGCCTGGGGCGAGGCAGATGTACGTATTGGCGATCATGACCAGCCCAGCGAAAGCTTCAATGAAGGCTTCTACGACCTGAAGTATTCATTCGACTCCTTCGACAATGTGTACTTCCCCCATGAAGGCGAAGACATCGGCCTGACCTGGCGCCAGTATGAGCCAGGATTAGGTTCCGACCAGCGTTACCGCCAATGGGAACTCAACCTGGACAAGGCGCTGAGCCGCGGCCCGGACACCTTCATCCTCGGCGGGCGTTACGGGCGCACCCTGGACACCGCCGAAGTGGTGACTTCAAGCTTTGTACTCGGCGGTGCGCGGCAGCTGTCGGGCTTTCGCGAAGACGGCATATCCGGGCAGAACATGAGCCTGATGCGCGCCGTGTATTACCGTAGGCTCACACCGCGAGCCTACCTGCCGCTGGATTTCCCGCTGTACATCGGCGGCTCCCTGGAACGGGGCCGGGCGTGGAACAACGACAATGAGTTCGACAGCGGCTACATCAATGCCGCCAGTATTTTCCTGGGGTTTGATACGCCGCTGGGGCCACTGAATTTCAGTTATGGGTTTAACGATGATGATGAACAGGCGGTGTATCTGAATCTGGGGCAGACGTTTTGATCGGTGCTGTCCCAGTCAAATAACCTGCCTGTGGATACAAATCCCCTGTGGGAGCGGGCTTGCTCGCGAAGGGGCCGGTAGGTTCACATCAATAAAGGACTTCAGCGAATCCCCGCCAGCAGCACCCGCGCGGTTTGCTTGAGGGGTTCATTGCCCTCTTCCAGCAACTCTTCCAGCAGTGCGACGGCGGTTTTCAAATCGCCATCGTCGATGCAATTCTGCGCCTGCTCCAGCTTGTCGGAGTGTTCCGCTACCTGAGGCTCTTGGCGAACAGGTTCCAGGGCCATCGGCTCCAGTTCCAGCGACTGTTCTTCATCGGCAAACCCGTCGAGAAATGCATCGTCCAGCGATTCGGTTTCCGACGGTGCGCTCCACTGCAGCTCCGGCTCGTCGAAACTCGAAAGCGACAAGTCCCCAAAGCCTTCGGGTGCAACAGGTGTTTTTTCAGCGGCACTGTCCGGGGGCTCGGCAAGGTCCCAACTGGTTTCCATGGATAGCGCATCCAGATCGAGCTCAAACTCGTCACTGGACACAGGGACGGCGTCAGGCAGCGGCGCCGGCGGCTGAGGTTCTGTCACCATGGGCGCGGCGACCGCGGCGACCTTCGGATAACGCCCGCGGATCTCCTCCAGTGTCCTGACATCAATGCCCTGCGCCAACAAATGATGTTCCTGGGCCTGGAAACCGATGGTATCGCCCTGCTTGCCCAGCACCTCCAGCAACTTGAGGCCCAGGTCGGTACGCGCGGGCTCTGTCAGCAACGCGGCACGCAGCAATCCCGCCGCTTCGGTGAAACGACCGTAGGTCAGGTAAATCCCGACTCCTTCCAGCACGTCCCCCAAAGGTGCATCACCGTTACTGAACGATGTGGCGGCCTCGGGCTGTTCCGTGTCGGCGGTCGACGCATAGGTTGGGCTGTCGTCTTCAAGCATCGGTTCAGGACGCTCGGGTATGGGCTCCATTTCGGCCTGTTCTTGCTGCCGTCGACGAAGGAACAGCAATAGCCCGAGCAACCCCAACAGCCCCACCAGCGCCGTTATCCACAGCCAGTTAATGCCTTCCTCTGGTTCCGGGACCGGTTCTGTGACGGGTTGTGCTTGATCTGGCGGCGCGGGTGATGCGGCTGATGCGGCAGGCACCGACTCCGGCTGCGCAGATTCAGCAGGGGCCGGCGTGACCTCGGCCAGTTGTGTCTGCAACTCGCTGATCTGCTTGCGCTGACTCGCGATTTCTTCGTCCTGGGATTGGAGCAGCGCCTGCAGTTGCTCGATGGTTTTTTGTTGCTGCTCGTTTTGGAGCACGCTGGCGGCCAGTTGCTCGTCGGACACGGCGGAGGCCGGGGCCGCAGCCACTTCTGTCGCTGATGGCAGCACCGCAGAATCGGGCAGCAATAAACGCTGGCCCACGGAAAGCCGATCGCTGCCGGGGTTCAGGGCCTGGATGCCCTGCATCAGCTCATTGACCGACGCATTGCTGCCGGCGTCATGCAGGCGCTTGGCGATGGACCAGGGGTTGTCTCCCTGCACGACGGTATAGCGCTTGCCTTGAGTAGCCGCAGGCGGCTTGATCGCAGGCGTTGCCTGGACCGTGGAGGAAGGCTCGTCCCGGGCCGGTGCGACACTCGGCGTGCCCGGTGGGTCGATCAACACGGTGTATTCGCGCAGCAGGCGCCCGTTGGGCTGATTGAGCTGCACCAGGAAATTGAGGAAGGGTTCCTCCACCGGTTTGCTGGAGGTCACCCGAATGTAGCTGCGCTCGCCGCGCAGCACTGGCGTGAAGCGCAGGCTATTGAGAAAAAACACCCGCTCCACGCCGGCACGGCTGAAATCGTCCGGGCTCGCCAGGCTGGCCGATAAATCGCTTTCACTCACCCCAGCCACATCGACCAGGGCGATATCGGCACGCAACGGCTGATTCAGAGCGGAATGGAGGGTGATCTCCCCAAGTCCCAGCGCCGATGCAAACGCCGGATACCCTATGGCTGCCACGACGACCAACACGTTGACCCAACTGCGCAACGTGCACTGCAAATTTACAAACATGGGCATCCCTTTTGATTACCAGACTGAGCGCCTAAGTACTGGTTATAGTTCGCGAACCGCCGAATCTCAAAAGTCTGACCCGCAGGATATGCCTCAGGATTTTTCCAGATTGGCCAGAATCGTGCCGTGGACCCGCATGCACACGCGCATGTCGGCTTCATCGACCCCCTCGAACAACTCCCGCCGCAGTTGCGTGGCAATGGTTTCGATCTGTTCGATCAGCGGCAACGCCGGTGCACAAAGCACGATTTTCTTGGCACGACGATCCTCGGCCACGGCCTGACGCTGCACCAAGCCTTGAGCTTCCAGGCTATCGAGCAACCGGGCCAGGGTCGGACCTTCGACAGCGACACTCTGGGCCAGTTCACGCTGGGTCGGCGCCTGTTCGAAACGGGCCAGGTGCAGCAGCACCAGCCAGCGGGCCTGAGACAGACCCAACCCGGCCAGGCGACGATCCAGCTCGGCACGCCAACCTCGAGACATTTGCGCCAACTGCATGCCAAAACGGTGTTGATCGGTTAACGGCATAATAAAACTCATCAGATCTGAAATAGAGAAAAACTAATTATTAGTCAGCTAAGCATGAGCTTTGGATTCAGGCAAGGTTTCCCCTGTAGTGAATCGTTAAAGGACCGTAACTCACTGATCAGACTTCAAATTCAGACTGCAACGCAGCTCTGACACAATACAGGACGCCCTCTGGGACCCGACCGACAAACAACGCAGAAATTTCCGACACCGGCGGCAACTCACCTTCGCCATCCAGAAACGCGTCCTGCACCTCGCCCATCAACTCCTCGGGTAAATCCAACGCCTGCTCCAAAGACAACTGCTGCTTGCCGATGGCCTCGGCCAGCATCGTATACACGTTCTTTTCCGAGCATTGCAGTTGCCCGGCGATCTGCAACGGGGTCATGCCAGCGCGGGCCAGGGTGATCAATTCGTGACGAACATCGGCCACCGCTTTCGGCGCTTCGGCCTCGCCGCCCAGCACCTGGAGGAAGGCTTCACCGTAACGCTCCAGCTTGCGCGCGCCCACGCCGCTGACCCGGGCCATTTCCGCCAGGGAGGTGGGTTGGCTGCGGAGCATTTCCAGCAGCGTCGAGTCGGGGAAGATGACATACGGCGGCACGCCATGCTCTTCGGCCAGCTTGCGACGCAAGGCGCGCAATGCTTCCCACTGGTCCCGCTCTTCGCCGCGCACCAGTTGGCTGGCCTGGCTCTTGCTGCTCTTGATCGCCGTTGCCGGTTTGAGATCACGGCGCAGTTCGAGGGAGACCTCGCCTTTGAGCAAGGGACGGCAGCTGGCACTCAGGCGCAGGCCACCGTAGCCTTCCAGGTCGATATCGGCCAGCCCGCGGGCCACAAGCTGACGGAACAATGAACGCCATTCACTCTCCGTGCGTGCCTTGCCCACACCGAACACCGACAGATGCTGGTGGCCGAAGCTGCGAACCTTTTCGTTGTCCTTGCCCAGCAATACGTCCACCAGATGCCCCACGCCATAGCGTTGGCCGGTGCGATAAATCGCCGACAACGCCTGGCGGGCCGGTTCGGTGGCATCCCAGGTTTCCACGCCGTCGACACAGTTGTCGCAATGTCCGCAAGGCTGGGGCATGTCTTCGTCGAAATAGGCCAGCAAGGTCTGGCGCCGGCAACGGGTCTCTTCGCACAGCGAAAGCATGGCGTCGAGTTTGTGCTGCTCAAGACGCTTGTGGCGCTCGTCGCCCTCGGAGTTCTGCAGCATCTGCTTGAGCATCACCACGTCCTGCAGGCCGTAGGCCATCCACGCGTCGGCCGGCAAACCATCACGGCCGGCGCGACCGGTTTCCTGGTAATACGCCTCGAGGGATTTGGGCAGGTCCAGGTGCGCGACGAAACGCACGTTGGGCTTGTCGATGCCCATGCCGAACGCCACGGTGGCCACCATGATCAGGCCTTCTTCATTGAGGAAGCGCTTCTGATGGTAGGCCCGCAGGTCATTGGGCAGGCCGGCGTGATACGGCAATGCCGGAAAGCCTTGCTCGCAGAGAAACGCCGCCACTTCATCGACCTTTTTGCGCGACAGGCAATAAACGATGCCGGCGTCGCTGCGCCGTTCGGCAATAAACGCCAGCAACTGCTTGCGCGGCTGCTCCTTGGGCACGATGCGGTAGAAAATGTTGGGTCGGTCGAAGCTGGAGAGAAACCGCTCGGCGTTCTGCAAGTGCAGGCGTTCGACGATTTCTTCGCGGGTGCGCTTGTCGGCGGTGGCGGTCAGGGCGATGCGTGGCACGTCGGGAAACAGTTCGGCCAGTTGCCCCAGTTGCAGGTACTCGCGGCGGAAGTCGTGGCCCCATTGGGACACACAGTGGGCTTCATCGATGGCAAACAGGGCGATTTCCAGGCTCTGCAGGAACGCCAGCATGCGCGGCTGCACCAGGCGCTCCGGGGCCAGGTAGAGCATTTTTATTTCACCGCGCTTGATTCGCGCCGCCAGGTCCCGCTGTTGCTCGGCGCTGAGGGTCGAGTTCAGCGAAGCGGCGGCAACCCCCAACTCTTCAAGGGTCGCAACCTGGTCGTCCATCAACGCAATCAGCGGCGAGACCACTACCGCCAGGCCGTTGCGCAACAGCGCCGGCACCTGGAAGCACAAGGATTTGCCGCCGCCGGTGGGCATCAGCACCAGAGCATCGCCCCCGCTGGCCACGCGCTCAATAATGGCACCCTGGCGGCCACGGAAACTGTCGTAGCCGAAGATGTCCTTGAGGACGCGTTGAGCCTGTTCGAGCATAAAAACTCCAAAAATCACCGAAACATCCCTGCAAGGCTGGTTCAGATTCAAACACGCTGCACCGGCAAATCGTAAGTGCGCGTTTCGAAACGCCGGGACGCCGCAGGGCATCACAAAACGCGGCAGTATACCCGAGGCCTTCGCGGCAAAGGGCGCTGCTGACAAGAGGCGCTTACTACGCGTGCTGGATGTGACCCCGAACCCGTGG